>CADBUS010000111.1 GCA_902797895.1 uncultured Bacteroidia bacterium
ACGGCACCACAAAAAAAGCAAGCTTGCAGGAAAGGCAAGTGGCTTTAGCCACCGGCACGGAGTGCCGTTTCGCAGCTTAGCTGCGTTTCAAGGAAGGCCGACAAAGTCGGCCGCACGGCACCACAAAAAAAGCAAGCTTTTCAGCTTGCTTTTTTTGTGGTGCCTCCAGGAATCGAACCGGGGACACAAGGATTTTCAGTCCTTTGCTCTACCAACTGAGCTAAGGCACCAATCGGGGCTGCAAATGTATGAAAATTTTTTATTTTTACAACAACATCTGCTCCGAATTATTTGAAATAATTTTGAAAGAGCTAATTTTGAGGACTAAATCCGCCTATCGCAAAAGAGATATGGAAAGAGAGGAGCTTCTATATGCATCTGTGGTATTGCCAATCAGATTCTCGCAGCAGGTTTTCTACTACCTGCCGGCTTTTCTGTTGCCTGAGCATATAGTTCGCAACAGAAGCCAAAACAACATAGAGAGTCTTATAGGGTGCTGGGTTGAGGTGAGATTTGGCAACAGAACATATAACGGCATTATCAGAAAAATTGCTACAGACTCCTCTATAGCAATTCCGGACAATAGCAAACTTTCAAGTCAAACCATTGAGTTTAAGCCCATTAACGCACTACTTGCGCAACTCCCCAAAGTGAGCGGTGTCGAGATGCTTCTATGGGAAAGGATTGCAAGCTACTACCTATGCACCCTTGGAGAGGTCTTTAGGGCTGCCTACCCCGTTCTTACCCAAAAACAGGAGGAGGTCTGCTCAAAAAAACTTCCGGAGGATATATTCTCTGCAATAGCCTCACAAAGTATAGCGCAACAAATAAAGCTCTCAACTGCACAGCAGGAGGCCTACTCCTCCATCAAGGAGGGGCTACAAAGTAAAACCGTTCTGCTGCACGGCATTACAGGGAGCGGAAAAACGGAAATCTACATAAAACTTGCCAATGAGTATATTGCTGCCGGAAAAGATGTTCTCTATCTTGTACCCGAAATATCTCTTAGCAAACAGCTTGAAAAGAGACTAAAACAACACTTTGGGGAACGAGTGCTAATCTTCCACTCTGCGGCAAGTCTGGCGGTAAAGAAGCTGGTGCGCAGTACCATATCCGCAGAGCAAAAGAACGGACAAATAAAAAGAGAACCGCTGGTGGTACTTGGCACTCGCTCATCTATTTTTTTACCTTTCAATAACTTAGGTCTTGTTATAGTGGATGAGGAACACGATTTGAGCTACAAACAAGAGGAGCCGGCTCCAAGATACAATGCCAGAGATGCCGCTCTATTCCTTGCCAATATCCACAAGGCCGGAGTTCTACTTGGCAGCGCAACTCCTTCATTTGAAAGCATATACAACTGCCTAACGGGCAAATTCCACAGGGTGCTTCTCACAGAAAAATTCTACAACAGCCCCCCTCCGCAGATTACAATAATAGATACCATTTGGACCACCAAGAGCCGCCAAATGAGGGGAAGTTTCTCTCAACAGCTTGTAAATCGCATAGCTGATTGCATTGCCAAAGGCGAACAAACTCTTGTATTCCGCAACATAAGATCATACTCCCCTATTTTGCAATGCTCTGAATGTGGGGAGATTATACGATGCCCCCACTGCAATGTAGCCCTCAGCTACCATAAGTATGACAATTCATTAAGATGCCATTACTGCGAATACAAAAGGGAGTTCTCCAACATCTGCCCAAAGTGCAACAACCGCTCAATAGATGTAAAGGGGGCCGGAACAGAGAGGTTAGAAGAGGAACTTAAAGAGCTCTTTCCGGGGGCCCGCGTTGCACGCTACGATGCCGATATAGCAAAGAGCAAGCGCGAGAGCCAAAGGATTCTGGAGGAGTTTTCTGCCGGAAAGATAGATATACTTGTTGGTACTCAAATGATTACAAAGGGGTTTGACTTTCCGAAGCTAACCCTTGTGGCGGTAATTGGAGCAGATACCATCCTCTCTCAGCAGGATTTCAGAGCAGATGAGAGAGCTCTGCAGCTTTTGGTTCAACTTGTAGGGCGCAGCGGAAGAAGAGGCAATGCAGGGCAAATCATTATTCAGACAGGGCAGAAAAATCATCCTGTTTTGGGGCTGCTTGGAGAAAATGCCAATCGCGATGATTATAATAATCTCTTGGCAGAGAGAAAGTTGTATCTATTTCCGCCATTCGTGCGGCTTGTAAACAT
>CADBUS010000112.1 GCA_902797895.1 uncultured Bacteroidia bacterium
AGCGTACTCTACAGGGCAACTCTTATGGAGCCGGAATTTTTTGAAAAATTTAATCAGCCCTTTGTGGCGCAGGATATTCCTCAATGGCTCTATCTCTCTCAGTTTGGCTACTTTGCCGTTAGTCCGGCAAAACTTTTTGCCTATAGAGTGCAGGGGGAGAGCGAGTGCCACTCTGCCGATTACGCTAAAATAGAGCGCTTTCAGAAGGGTTGTATAGATATGCGTAACCACTTTGTAGATTATCTGCTTGAGAAAAAGAGTATAGATTCGCAGCGAGCTGCTCGGCTAAAGAGAGATGTGGAGAGGCTCTATCACTCTAAGATGCTCAGAATTAGTGCAAAGCTCGCTCCCAAGAGCTATTTTAAGGTAGTGGCCTCTGCATTAAAGCGCTATCCATTATTGCTTTGTTCCGGTAATTTGTACCGTTCCATCGCTGTTTGGGTTAAGAATCTTTTCTGAATAGAGTTTCCTCCATTTAATACTGCCTCGGTTTCTTATCTGAATAAAGTTTGTGTTTTGTGAGTCTGCGGCTTGGTTAATGGCCTTGAACTCTCTTTGATTGAGCCGCTTATAGCTCTTCATATCTATATGATAGATAATGGGTGGCAGCGTTCCTATCTGCTTGAAACCGAGTTTTGCGTAAGCCTCTCCGTTACCCCACTCGCAATCTGAATAGGTGATTATCTCTATTGGTGCAGCGTTCTCCTCTATTTTATTCTCATATCTCTCTACTTCATAGGATTTTATATCTATCCCACTTTTAGTTCTTTTAATATCTTCCAAAAAAGCGTTGCAGATTTTACCCATTCCTCCAGCCACTCTCATATCTGGCAAAGAGGCGTAGCGGGTCCACTCGTAGGAATTTGGGCCGGCTAATTTTGAGAAGGAAGCTGCCGCCACAATACTCTCTCTGTAGAGCAAGGCGTATAGATAGTCAGATTTTAGATAACCGTATGAATGATAGTTTGTTAAGAATCTTTTAATCTTGTTTTCAAAAGCGGTGCGGCTAAGGCCGAACTCCTGCAAATTGAAGTAGGAGAGGAGTTTGCAGCTACGAGCATAAACGCTTTTGAAGCATCCTAAGCTGCAGAGTACCCTCTGCCTTGTAACCTCCGGAGCGGCTCTCCATCTGTCTTCATATAGGTAGATAATTTTTAAGGCTCCAAGCTCTTTAATCAGGTAGCTCTCTATCTGCTCTATTTCGCACTCCCTTTCTTGCCTGCAGGAATCCGCCGGATATGGATGGTTTTCTATCGCGATTAAAACAATAGAGAGCCTCTGCTTTGGAAAATAGAGGGCATTGCAGCATTCTATTTCACTAAAGGGCGCTGCTTGAGCATTTAAACTCCTGCGCAGAAACTCTATCACCTCTGCACGGAAGCTCTCCGCCGCCCAACCTTTACATTGCTCCTTATTTTGCTCACTATGGCCCATTTATTCTGCCGATTGCGCTCTTTATAATAAAGTTCCCTTATCGGTTTACAAAATTACTTAAATCTCCCTCTTTGTGCATCACATCAAATAAATTTGCAGAAGAAAAGATTATTCTATACATTTGCACCCCACTTGCGGTAATGCCGTAAAGAGATCCGCTAGCTCAGTTGGTAGAGCACAACACTTTTAATGTTGGGGTCTCGGGTTCGAGCCCCGAGCGGATCACAAAAAAACAGGAGCGTAGCTCCTGTTTTTTTCTGATATAGAGCTACTGCGTAGCTCTTTTTTTTGTCCCCCTAACCCCCAAGGGAATCGTGCCTTTGGCACGGGCTGCAGAAATAGCTATTCCTTAACGCATACAGCTCCATCTTTGAGGATGAGCTCAATGGTTTGGCCCGGGGATACCTTTTTGGCTATGATGGCCTCGGAGATAGGATCTTCTATCAGTTTTTGGATGGCTCGCTTGAGAGGGCGGGCTCCATATTGAGGATCGTAGCCGGCCTCGGCCACAAACTTTTTGGCGGTTGGGGCAATTTTGAGCTTGTATCCAATCTCCTGTATTCTCTTCAACAACCCCTTAAGCTCAATATCTATAATCTGCTCTATATTCTCTTTTGTGAGCGGATTAAAGAGTATCTGCTCATCTAACCTGTTCAAAAACTCCGGAGAGAAGGTGTTTTTTATCGCCTTTTCCAAAATCTCCTTGTTCTTGCTTACTACATCGCGCTTGGTGGAGGTGGCGTAACCAACTCCTGCACCAAAGTCTTTAAGCTCGCGGCTTCCTGTGTTTGAGGTTATTATAAGGATAGTGTTGCGGAAATCTATGTTGCGGCCGTTGCTGTCTGTGAGCCTTCCCTCATCGAGCACCTGCAGCAGAAGATTGAATATATCGGGATGAGCCTTCTCTATCTCATCCAGCAACACTACGCAGTATGGGCGGCGGCGCACCTTTTCGCTAAGCTCTCCACCCTCGTTGTAGCCAACATATCCCGGAGGCGCTCCTATCAGACGGCTTACAGAGAACTTCTCCATAAACTCGCTCATATCTATTCTTATAAGTGCCTCCTCCGTATCAAATAGGTTGCGTGCCAATACTTTAGCCAGCTGGGTTTTACCAACTCCGGTTGGGCCCAAAAAGAGGAAACTGCCTATTGGTTTGTTAGGATCTTTCAATCCGGCGCGGTTTCTCATTATTGCCTTTGTTACTTTATCCACCGCTTCATCTTGGCCTATAATGCTCTCTTTTAGCGTATTGCCCATATTTACAAGGCGGTTGCTCTCGCTTTGGGCGAGCTTCTGCACAGGTATCTTGGTTGTCATACTCAATACGGCCTCTATATCTCCCTTATCCACAATAGCAACCTTTTCCATCAGCTTTTTATCCCACTTGACCTTAGCCTTTTCCAACTCCTGCTCCTTGGCTTTTATTATATCTCTGAGCAGTGATGCCTGGTTGAAGTTATTTGTGGCAACCGCATCAGATTTGCTCTGTTTGAGCGATGCTATATCGTTCTCAAGCTCAACCACATCCTTTGGCACTTTGAGCGTTTTTATATGGGCGCGGCTGCCGGCCTCATCCATAATATCCACCGCTTTGTCCGGCAGGCATCTGTCTGAGATGTACCTCTGGCTGAGCGATATGCAGCTCTTTAGGGCATCTTCTGTGTAGTTTACCTTGTGATGGGCTTCGTAGCGGTCTTTTATAGTTCTGAGTATAAGCAGAGTCTGCTCAAAATCGGTAGGTTCTACTATAACCTTTTGGAATCTTCTTTCAAGCGCACCATCTTTCTCTATTACCTCTCGGAACTCATCGAGCGTGGTGGCTCCAATGCACTGAATATCACCCCTTGCCAATGCCGGCTTGAGCATATTTGCCGCATCCAGCGAGCCTGATGCTCCACCTGCTCCCACCAAAGTATGCAACTCATCTATAAAGAGTATCACATCGTCGTTTTTCTTTAGTTCGCTCAAAACGGCCTTCATTCTCTCCTCAAACTGGCCGCGGTACTTTGTGCCTGCAACCACGCTTCCTATATCAAGAGAGATTATTCTTTTGCCCTGCAGTGAATATGGCACCTGATTGTGTGCAATTTTATTTGCAAGTCCCTCAGCGATAGCACTTTTTCCAACTCCTGGTTCGCCTATCAGTATAGGATTGTTCTTCTTTCTGCGCCCCAGAATCTGCGCCACTCGTTCAATCTCCTCCTCTCTACCTACAACCGGATCTAAGTCACCATTTTGTGCTGCGCGTGTAAGACCAAATCCAAAGCTGTCCAAAACCGGTGTCTTTGAGGAAGGGGTATTGCTCTCATTATCTGATACATTCCCCATCTGCTCGCCTCTGAACTCTTCGCTCCTGAATTGCTCGTTTCTAAAGAGCCTGCTATCGTTATCCTCTCTGCAGTGGGCGTCGTTATGGCGCTGTGCATCCAGCGCAGAGCCTCTGAAACTATCGTGAGAATCTGAGGCAGGAGGGAGGTTAAAGTTCTTTATGGTGGCATAATGTATGCCGTTTGAGTGGAGATAGTCTATTGCCACGCCTACCTGACCGCGCATAATGGCAAGCAGCAGATGGATAGGGGTAGGGGAGGGAACTTTCTCGCTGCGAGCCTCCAAGTGCATTATTTTTAGCGCATTACTGCTCGCCGATGAGAGGGCGATATCGTCGCTCTTGCTCTCCGGTACGGTTTCGTCCCTGCCAATGGCAGTCTCAATGGCGCTCTTGAACTCTTTTATGTTTATGCCAAGCTCTATAAGGCGGCTTACGGCCTCGTTGTCTGAGTGGCGTATCATTCCAAGTATCAGGCAATCAGTAGTTAATACGTAGCTGCCCAAACGCATAGCCTCCTCTTTGGCGTAGGCTATTATGTTGTTGAGGTTTTCCGGAATCTGTATATACATCTTTTCAACAAATTTGGCCCTAAAATACCCATTTATTTGTTACGCTCTTACTTTTTTTTCTCAAAAAAGTTCCGTAATTTTGAAGGTTAAAATTTAAGAGAAAAAGATGGACGAGAACAAGGATTTAAATGGCACGCCTGTGTCTGAGAATGGAGAGGGTTGGAGCCACGGTCTGATTCAGAAGATAAATATAGAGGACCATATGAAGACCGCTTACATAGATTATTCTATGAGCGTTATTGTGGCCAGAGCTCTGCCGGATGTGAGAGATGGTCTGAAGCCTGTGCATCGCAGGATTCTTTACGATATGGATAAAGAGTTGGGAATCACAGCCTCCGGCCAGACCAAGAAATCTGCCCGTGTGGTTGGTGATGTGATGGGTAAGTTCCATCCGCACGGCGATGCAAGCGTGTATGATGCAATGGTTAGAATGGCCCAGAACTGGAGTATGAGATACAAGCTCCTCTTTGGGCAGGGCAACTTTGGCTCGGTGGGTGGCGATCCACCTGCTGCACAGCGTTATACAGAGGTGAAACTGATGCCTATCGCTGAGGAGTTGCTAAAGGATTTAGAGAAAGATACGGTAGATTTTGTACCAAACTTTGATGGCGAACATAGCGAGCCTGTGGTGCTTCCCTCTAAATTGCCGCTGCTACTGCTCAACGGAGCAAACGGTATTGCGGTGGGTATGGCTACCAATATGCCGCCTCATAATTTAAGTGAGATTTGCGATGGTATAATTGCCTATATCGATAATAATGAGATAACTGTAGATGAATTGATGCAGCACGTAAAGGGGCCTGATTTTCCAACAGGAGGCTCTATTTTGGGGTTGCAGGGTATAAAGGATGCCTTTGAGACCGGTAAGGGTAGAATTGTGGTGAGGGGAACTACCGATATTGAGGTGAATGAGAAATCGGGGCGCGAGACCATTGTGATAAAGGAGATTCCTTATATGGTAAACAAGAATGAGCTGCTAAAGCAGATTTCAAATCTTGCTGAAAGTAAGAAGGTTGAGGAGATTGCATACGTGAACGATGAGAGTGACCGCCGTAGTGGAATGAGGCTTGTGGTTAAGCTCAAGATAGGGGCGGTTTCTCGCGTTGTACTAAATAACCTGTTCAAACACACAGAGTTGCAGAGTAGCTTTGCTGTAAATAATGTGGCTCTTGTAGATGGCAGGCCAAGGCAGCTCAACCTAAAAGATATGATAAAGTACTTTGTGCGCCATAGGCACGAGGTTGTATTGAGGCGTTTGAAATTTGATTTGAAAAAGGCGCAAGATAGAGTACATATACTTGAAGGTCTGCTTATTGCGCTTGACCACGTAGATGAAGTAATAGCAATTATCCGCAATTCAGATACTGTTGAGGAGTCTAAAAAATTACTGCGCGAGAAGTTCGGGCTCTCTGAGATTCAGGCGGCTAACATTGTGGAGATAAGGCTGCGTCAGTTGCCGAGAATGGAGAAGGCTAAGTTGCAGAATGAACTTATAGAGCTTAAAGCCTTGATAGACAAGATAAACAAGATACTCGCCGATACGGCTTTGCAGATGGGCATAATAAAGGAAGAGCTGGAGGAGATGAAGAAGAAGTATGGCGATGAGCGCAGAACTCAGATAATTCCGGCCGAGAGCGAGTTTAATTATGAGGATATTATTGCCGATGACGATATGGTGATTACTATATCTCATATGGGCTACATAAAGAGAACTCCGCTTGCAGATTACCGCCTGCAGAGCCGTGGCGGAATAGGTTCCAAGGGGAGCAGCACAAGGGATATGGACTTTATAGAGCATATCTATGTTGCCAATATGCATAGCACAATGCTATTCTTTACAAATACAGGAAAATGCTTCTGGCTAAAGGTTTATGAAATTCCGGAGGGGCAGAAGCTGAATAAGGGCAGGGCTATTCAGAATGTGCTCAACATAGCGCAGGGAGAGAGCGTATGCGCCTACATAAATGTAAAGAGCCTTAAAGATGCAGACTACATAAACAACCACTATGTTGTTCTCTCCACCAAGAAGGGAGTTGTTAAAAAGACCTCTCTGGAGGCCTACTCGCGTCCGAGGGCAAATGGCGTTATTGCGGTGAATATCAGGGAAGATGATGAGCTGATAGAGGCAATACTCACCAATGGTACCAGCCATATAATGCTTGCTGCCAAGGAGGGCAAGTGTGTGAGATTTGAGGAGAGCGGAGTAAGGTCTATCGGCAGAACAGGTACAGGAGTGAGAGGTATTACCGTTGAGGGAGGCAATGAGGTTATAGGTATGATTTGCGTAGAGCCGCAGGACAAAGAAAAAACAATACTTGTGGTGAGCGAGAATGGCTTTGGCAAACGCTCTGAACTTGAGGACTATAGGGTAACAAGCAGAGGATGCAAAGGTGTCAAGACCATAAACATTACAGAAAAGACTGGCAAGCTTATTGCATTAAAGGCAGTAACAGATGAGAATGACCTTATGATTATTAACAAATCGGGTACGGTGATAAGGGTGGCAGCCTCCACCATAAAGGTTGCAGGAAGAGCCACACAGGGAGTGAAGCTGATTAACATAAGAGCCAACGACTCCATTGCTGCCGTATGCGTAGTGCCTAAGAGCCAGGATTATAACGGTACAGAAGAAAATAACAACGAATAATAACTATTAAAAATTTAATGATATGAAAAAATTGTTTATCTCATTAGCTGTTCTCCTTATGTGCGTAGGTACTATCTCCGCACAGAATAGGGAGGCTGCCAAGGCTCTCAAAGAGCTTGATAAAGCAAAGCAGAATGTTGAGAAAAAGCCAAGCGCTTCTGCGTGGCTGAAACTCGGCGATGCATACGCTGCCTGCTACGAGGCTCCTATTACAGGTGTTTTTCTGGATGCTTCAGCAATGCAGACACAGATGCTTATGAAAGGCCAGCAGAAACTCGGCTCGGAGCAGACCGAAATAAATGGCAAGGTCATAACCGTAGATACATACTCAGATAAGAAACTTTATATAGATGAGAATGGTAATGTGATGGGTTTCAAGATTCTGGAGGAGATTACTCCGGCTCCTCTTGCTGAGGCTCTGAAGGCATACAGCAAGGCTGCAGAGGCCGGTGCATCTGAAAAGGATCTTAAGCCTTCTCTTACAAACCTTGCGCAGAAATTTTGGACCCTTGGAATGAGCAACTATCGTATTGGCGATTTTCTTGCTGCATCTGAGAGTTTTGAGAACTCATACAGAGTTAACTCAATGCCGGCTGTTGGTGAAGCAGATGGCGAGTCTCTTTACTATTCCGGTTTTACAGCATTTTATGGTAAAGATGCCAAGAGAGCACAGACTCTTTTGAACGAATGTTTGTCAAAAGGCATAGATCAGAAAGGTGATGTTTACTCTCCGCTTGCAGACAGCTACAAGAGCACCGGCGATACTGCAAAATGCAAGAGCCTGCTTGCTGAAGGATTTGAAAAATTCCCTACAAATCAGGGTATTTTAGTATCTCTTATCAACACCTATCTTGAATCTAAGGATGATCCGGAGAAGGTACTTGCAGTACTTCACAAGGCACAGGAGAACGAGCCTAACAATGCTTCTTTGTTCTATGCAGAGGGTAATCTCTACAGAACTATGAAGAACTATGAGAAGGCTATTGAGTTCTTCCGCAAATCTGCCGAGCTTGATCCTAAGTATGTGTTTGCTCCTTATAGCGAGGGAGATACCTACTACTCTATAGCTCTTGAGATACAGGAGAAAGCATCTATGGAGGCAGATGATAACAAGTACAATCAGATGCTAAACGAAATGAACGACTGCCTTAAAAAGGCTATTGAGCCATTTGAGAGAGCTTTCTCAATTACAGATGATGTAGAGATTAAGAAAGCCTGCGCTGAGTATCTGAAACAGATATTCTTCCGCTTTAGAGACGAGTCTCCTGAGTACCAGCAAAAGCACGCAGAGTATGTTGCCTTCTTGGGGCAGTAAAATACTGAATACCAAAAGTTAAAATGGGTGGCCAATCTATTTGGCCACCCATTTTATATATCTCCCAGCCATCAACAAAACTACCCAATCATCATTCTGAAGCCTGCCCTGAGCCTGCCGAAGGGCGCAGCGAAGAATCTATCTGCTATAACCTCTCTTGTAAGGATTGCCCTCATAGTAGTTTATGTAGGCGGTAATAGCGGTGCGGGTACCACCCGGAGTAGGGTAGTTGCCGCTGAAATACCAATCGCCTTTGTTGAATGGGCAGGCTTTGTGCAAATCTTCTATGCTTTGGAATACAACCCTCACCTTACAACCAAGATCTTCCGGCGTAACAAGCTCTGCAATTTTATTTGAAATTTCCTCCTCTGTAAACGGAGCGTAAATCTCCTTTACATAGTTTTGCACAGAGCTTTTCTTTGTTAGGGCAGAGGTGCTTTCAAACTGCTCTAAAGGCTTATCTTGAGCCTCTTTGCACTTTTTATATACATCGCTGAGTACCTTCTCCATACCTCTCTCTTTAAGCAGTTCAACCGCTGCGTTGAATGCAATGAACTCTCCCATACGGCTCATATCTATGCCGTAGCAATCGGGGTATCTTATCTGCGGAGAGGAGGATATTATTATTATCTCCTTTGGCTTGAGGCGGCTTAGTATGCGTATGATGCTCTGTTTTAGGGTAGTGCCTCTAACAATACTATCATCTATAACGGCTATGGAATCTTTGCCTGCCTCTATTGCATTGTAGGTAATATCATATACGTGGGCAGCCATATCGTTCCTTGAGCCGCTCTCCGCAATAAAGGTTCTCATTTTAATATCCTTTATGGCGAGTTTTTCTGTGCGTATCTGCTTGGAGAGAATCTCTTTTATCTTCTCCGATTCTCCCTTGCCCTTAGCAGAGGCAGGAGTAGTGCATATTTTCTCTATCTCCTTGTATTTTACCTCATTGAGATACTCGTTCAGCCCCTCTATCATTCCATAATATGCCACCTCTGCGGTATTGGGGATAAATGAGAATACGGTGCGCTCAAGGCTCGGAATACTCTTTAGAATCTTTGGAGTAAGCACTCTGCCAAGCATTTTTCTCTCTTGATAAATCTGAGCATCCGATCCTCTGGAAAAGTAAATTCTCTCAAAGGCGCAAGGCCTCGGATTATCCTCTTTTATAATTCTGCTTATAGCTATCTTTCCGTTCTGCCTTATTGTAACTCCCTCTCCCGGAGCAAGTTCTTTAACCTGCTCAAACTTAACGTCCATTGCGGTTTGAATGGCAGCCCTTTCAGAAGCAGCTACAAATATCTCATCATCGCGATAGTAAAAACAAGGTCTTATACCCCATCTGTCTCTAAATACAAAGCTCTCTCCGCTACCTGTGGCTCCAACAATGCAGAAGCCTCCGTCCCAAAGAGTTGAAGCCTCTGATAATATGCTCTTAATATCAATATTCTCCTCAATTTTGGCGTTAAGCTCCTCGCCTTTGTAACCCTCTGCCTTATACTTTCTGTAGAGGTCTGAATGGTTGTCATCCAACAGCGCACCCATCTGCTCCAAAATGAGGAAGGTATCGGCATCGCTTCTCGGATGTTGCCCCTGCCCTTCAACCATATAGGCAAATAGCTCCTTCTCGTTGGTTATGTTAAAGTTGCCTGCAAGGCAGAGATTGCGGTTGCGCCAGTTGTTTCTCCTTAAAAAAGGATGCACATAGCTCATTCCGCTACGGCCTGTGGTACTGTACCTTAGATGGCCTATATATACCTCTCCAACATAAGGGAGCGAGGTATCGTAGAGCGCCCCTTTGCGCTCTCTCTCAATCTCTTTGTTTACATTGTAAAAACACTCGGATATTGCAGTATTGCCAAGTGCTCTCTCCCTATATATATACTCCGTTCCGGGTTTGGAATCTATCTTAACGCAAGCCAATCCGGCCCCCTCCTGCCCTCTATTGTGCTGTTTCTCCATCATAAGGTAGAGCTTGTTAAGGCCATACATTACGGTGCCATATTTCTCTTTATAGTACTCCAATGGCTTCAAAAGGCGTATCAATACCACGCCACATTCGTGTTTTATCTGCTCGCTCATAATGGTTTTAAGTTGCAACGATTATTTGGCAAATATAAGTTGTTTTTGCTATTTGGCCATACCTCTTATTATTTTTGTACCTTTGAGGTTAGTTTTATTGTATTAGAAGATAAAAGTAAGTTTATGGATAAAAGAGTATTGGCAGCTGCAGAGCTTTGGTTAGGAAAAGAGTTTGACGAGCAGACTCGTGCACAGGTTCAAAAGTTGATAGATACCAACCCTAAGGAGTTGGAGGATGCTTTTTACAGAGCCTTGGAGTTTGGTACAGGCGGATTGAGGGGTATTATGGGCGTAGGTACCAACAGAATGAATATCTATACTGTGGGAATGGCCACACAGGGGTTTGCCAACTATCTGAAAATGAGCTTTAGCGGCTTGGAGCAGATAAAGGTTGCCGTAACATTTGACTGCCGCAACAACAGCCGTGAATTTGCACGCTCTGTGGCAGAGATTTTTGAGGCCAACGGCTTTGTGGTCTATCTTACAAAGGAGTTGCGCCCTACTCCTGAACTAAGCTATGCTGTAAGGCATTACGGCTGTCAGGGTGGAGTTATGCTTACCGCATCTCACAACCCTCCGGAGTACAACGGCTACAAAGCCTATTGGAGCGATGGGGCTCAAGTTATTGCTCCTCACGATGTAAACATAATAAAAGAGGTGGCAAAGATAACCTCTCCTGCTATGGTAAAGTTCCGCAAAGATGCAGATTGCAAGGGGCGGATAGAGCTTGTGGGAGATGAGCTTGATGAGCTTTATCTCAAGGACTTGGAAACTCTCCATCTTTCTCCGGAGAGTGTGGCACGCCATAGCGATATTCCTATAGTATATACTCCGCTGCACGGCTGTGGAGCTAAAATAGTGCCTATGGCGCTACGCAGAATGGGTTTTAAGAATATAAACTTAGTTGAGGAGCAATCTATTAACGATGGAAATTTCCCTACCGTAGAGTCTCCTAATCCGGAGAATCCATCTGCTATGAAAATGGCGCTTGAACTTGCAGAAAAGGTTAAGGCAGAGGTGATTATAGCATCTGATCCGGATGCAGACCGCTGCGGTATGGGAGTACGTAACAGAGAAGGAGAGATGGTGCTGTTGAACGGTAACCAAATGAATTCCATACTTACATACTATATGCTTACAAGGTGGAAGGAGAAGGGGCTGCTGGAGCAATACAACAAACAGGGGCGTTTCCCTTACATAATCAAGACAATAGTAACTACAGACCTTATGCGCAATATAGCCGAGTACTTTGGAGTGAAGTGGTATAATGTGCTTACAGGCTTTAAGAATATAGCGGAGGTTATACATTATAACGAGGGCAAGGGAATCTTTGTATGTGGCGGTGAGGAGAGCTTTGGATTTGCTGTGGGTGAGTATGTTAGGGATAAAGATTCTCCTATAACCTGCTCAATGATATGTGAGTGTGCCGCTTGGTGTGCCGATAGGGGAACTACTATATGGGGGCTGCTGGAGGAGATTTATGCCAAATTTGGAGAGTACAAAAATTGGCTGCGCCAATATACTTTCCCCGGCATTGAGGGTAAAAAGAAGATAGATTCCATTGTGGAGAACTTTAGAAACAATCCTCCAAAGAGCCTTGCCGGCTCTCCTGTAGTGAGTGTAAAAGATTATTACAACGAGGAGTTCTTTGCCCCTGAAATTAAGCTCGCTAAGTCTAATGTGCTGCAATACTGTTCAGAAGATGGCACTACCGTATCATTAAGGCCATCGGGCACAGAGCCTAAGATAAAATTCTACTTTGAGATAAAATGTACTGCAGGCGAAGATGTTGAGAGAAAGGCAGCACTGTTAGACAAGGAGTTTGAGATAAAGTAATATGAGCAAAAGCAAAAGAGCAGAGGCTTCCGATTCAAATTCAGCTTCAGGAAGGAGCCTCGCAGATGAGTATTACAGCAGCTTTGGCCCCAAAAGGGTGGTGCAACTTGTGGCAATAATGCTCTTTTGGTTTGTAATCTCCTTTATATCAAATATTTTAGGGCCGCTAATACCAGACATAATAAAGAGCTTCAACCTCACAAAGTTAGCTTTGGCGGGCTTTATTCCCTCTTCGTTCTTTGTATCATACGCCGTAATGAGCATACCTGCCGGAATTTTGGTGGAGCGATGGGGAGAGAGGGTGGTGCTATCCATAGGCTTTACAATGCCGCTGATAGGCTCGCTTCTTTTTGCTTGGCAGCCTACCTATCCTGTGCTGCTTGCCTCCTGCTTTATAATAGGCTTAGGTACAGCAATGTTGCAGACGGTGCTGAATCCTCTGCAGAGAGTTGTTGGAGGAGAGGAGAATTATGCCTTTGTGGGAGAGGTGGGGCAGCTTGTATTTAGTACAGCCTCGTTTTTAAGTCCGCTGGTATTCTCCTATTTTGTGGCAAATCCAATGAGCATAGCACCTGCAGGAATGCCTTGGGTATCACTTTATTATCTATTTGCGCTCCTCTTTTTGGCAATGTTGGGCGTGGTGGCTGTGGTAAGGTTTCCAAAAATAAACATAACAGAGGAGCGGTTAAGCGGAAGCGCATCAAAATCCTCATTTATGCAGCTGCTCTCTCAACGCAAGGTCTGGCTCTTCTTTTTTGCAATTTTCTGCTATACAAGTTTTGAGCAGAGCCTCTCTGTGTATATGAGCACATTCTTGGAGCGTTATCACTCAATAGATCCTCATACAGAGGGAGCTGCAGCGGTCTCTCGTTTTTGGGGAGCTATGTTTTTAGGCTGTTTGGCAGGTCTGCTGCTGCTCAAGCTGATAGACTCCAAACTCCTTCTCAAGATAGCCTGCGCTTGCGCTGCTATTCTTGTGGGCCTTGGGATTTTTGGAGCTGCTAAAATTGCTCTAATAGCCTTGCCTGCAATAGGTTTTACAATGGCTATGATGTTCCCTATACTCTTCTCTTTGGCTCTTAACTCGGTAGAGAGCCACCACGGCCAATTTGCCGGTATATTATGCTCGGCGATAGTTGGAGGGGCTATCGGGCCCTTGCTTGTGAGCATTGTTGGAGATATAACCAAATCGCTGAGGATAGGAATGTTGCTGACTTACATCTATTTGGGCTATATCCTGTTTATGGCTTTTTGGGCAAGGCCAATAATAAAGAACAAATTGGTCGGAAGAAAAGGAGCTGTG
Organism: uncultured Bacteroidia bacterium; assembly: GCA_902797895.1. Classification (GTDB taxonomy): domain Bacteria; phylum Bacteroidota; class Bacteroidia; order Bacteroidales; family UBA932; genus Egerieousia. The sequence goes on from CADBUS010000112.1 coordinate 13,519, forward strand.
GCTTCAGAATGACAGTAATTTACGATATAGCGGAGTAGTCTTTCTGCTCTTTACCGGCTTTGCGCAACGCCCTTAGTTGCAGCGTAAGCAGCTTATTCTCATCTTTTTGAAGCAGAGGATCCTCCTCCAAAATCTTTAATGCTGTGGCTCTTGCGTTATCCAAGAGAGTGCCATCTTTATAGAGAGAGGAGATATGCAAATCTATTGCGAGTCCGCTCTGCGATGTTCCCTCTATATCCCCCGGGCCGCGCATTTTCATATCCTCCTCTGCAAGTGTAAATCCATCTGTGGTTGAGCACATCAGCTCAATTCTGCGCTTGCTCTCCTTACTCAGTTTATAGCCGCTCATAAGTATGCAGTAGGATTTGTTTGAGCCCCTGCCGACTCTCCCTCTTAGCTGGTGCAGCTGGCTAAGCCCGAACCTCTCCGCACTCTCAATTACCATAACTGTTGCATTTGGAACATCTACTCCAACCTCTATTACGCTTGTGGCCACGAGTATGTTGGCTTTTCCGGATGTAAATAGCTCCATATCAATGCTCTTGGCATCTGCTTTAAGCTGGCCGTGAACTACTGCCGTTATGTATTGCGGAGTTTTGAAATACTCTATAATCCGCATATAGCCTGCCTCAAGATTCTCGTAATCCATCTTCTCGCTCTCCTTTATCAACGGATATACAACATATACCTGCCTCCCCAAATCTATCTGCTGCTTCATAAAGTTAAATACCTCCAGCCTTTGATTTTCCCAAGCGTGGGTGGTAACTATTGGTGTGCGGCCGGGTGGCAACTCATCCAAAATGCTCACATCCAAATCTCCATAGAGCGTCATAGCCAAAGTTCTTGGAATAGGGGTTGCAGTCATAACCATTATGTGAGGGGGCGGGGCCTCTTGGTTTTTACTCCAGAGTCTGCTTCTCTGCTCTACTCCAAAACGGTGCTGCTCATCTATTACGGCCAATCCTAACTTGTTGAATTTCACATTCTCCTCTATAAGGGCGTGAGTGCCTACAATAATACCAATCTCTCCGCTTTCAAGCTCCGCTAAAATTTTTCTTCTCTCTTTGGCCTTTGTGCTGCCTGTAAGTAGCGCAACCTTTACATTTGTGGCTGCCAAGAATTTACTTATACTTGTAAGATGCTGATTGGCAAGTACCTCTGTGGGCGCCATAACGCAGGCCTGATAACCGTTGTCTATTGCTATAAGTGAGAGAAGTACTGCAACCAAAGTTTTACCGCTCCCCACATCTCCCTGCAGCAGACGGTTCATCTGTTTGCCGCTGCGCATATCCTCTCTCATCTGTTTTATCACTCTCTTTTGCGCTCCTGTAAGTTGGTAAGGAAGAGCATTATAGCAACTGTTAAACTCATCTCCCACCTTGCTCATTACAATTCCGCAACCTTGGCTGAGCCGCATATTTTTCTGTTTGAGCAAACTGAGTTGCAGATAAAATAACTCCTCAAATTTTAGCCTCTTTTGAGCAGCTTCAAGCTCTTGATTATTGGATGGAAAGTGAATCCATTTTAGTGCCTGTGCAATAGAGCAGAACCCCTTGCGCTGAATAATTGAGGGGGGCAAAGTCTCCTGCAGATGCGGCAGAACTTTTTCCAGCAACAACCCCTCTGCCTTTGTTATGGCCTTTATTCCAAGTCCGTTATTTCTGAGCTTTTCTGTTACGCTGTAAATACCTGCCATTGAGCCGGCTCCATAGCTTATTGCCTGCTCCGGAGGGTAGAGTTCCGGATGTACCATATTCAAAGTTCCGTTAAACTCAGTAATCTTTCCAAAGGCAATAAACTCCTCCCCCTTTTTAACCTTATCTACAATCCATTTAAGGCCGCTGAAAAATACAAGTTCAATACTTGCTGTGGCATCTGTAAGCATTGCAACAAACCTGCTTTTGCCTCTTACAAAGCCCCCTTTGGCTCCGGCTTTTGGAGAGGGACCTACAATGGCGGTGGCCGTTATGGTTCCTCTAATTTGAACGTATGAGCCGGAAGATGAAATTGTTGCCCCAGATGTCAGGACCTCTTTTATAGGATATACTTTAGATTTGTCTATCCAGCGGAATGGAAAGTGATAGAGCAAATCTCCAAAGGTGCTAATGCCAAGCTCTTTGGCGAGCAGCTCCGCTCTCTTTGGCCCCACGCCTGCCAAATATTTTATATCGGTCTCTAAAATCTCATTCATCTGCCACAAAGATAGAGAGAAAATTTTGTAAATTGCACCCTTAACAGAAAGTTGAATATGAAGCAGAAATTAGTTATAGGAATTACCCAAGGAGATAGTAACGGCATTGGGTATGAGGTAATTATAAAAGCCCTTTCCAATGCGGCAGTTTTGGATATGTTTACTCCTGTGGTTTACGGCTCATCAAAAGCCTTTGGCGTTTACCGCAAGCAAATACCAGAAACAGAGAACATTAACACAAACATTATAGTAAGTGCCAAAGATGCTCACCCAAAGCGTGTGAATATAGTGAACTGTACTGAGGAGGATTTGCCGATAGAGCCGGGGGTTTTAACACACTCCAGCGCCAAGGCAGCTATTGCCTCTTTGGAAATGGCTGTGGCAGAGGCCAAAGCAGGCTATCTGGATGTGATAGTTACAGCTCCTTTCAGCAAAAAGGGGGTAACTTTGGAGCATTTCAAATACCCTGGCCACACAGGTTATCTGATTGAAACTTTTGGTGCACAAGACGGCCTTATGTTTATGTGTTCAGAGAGTTTGAGAGTGGGTGTAGTAACTATGCACCTACCTTTGCGCGATGTTTCAGATGCTATTACTACAGAGCTTATTTTAAGCAAGTTGCGTCTTATGAATCACTCTTTGAAGAGAGATTTTTGCATAGAGCATCCTAAAATTGCGCTACTCGGCCTCAATCCGCACGCAGGAGATAGGGGGTTGCTCGGCGACGAGGAGATTAACATAATAATACCGGCAATAAAGGCCGCCAAAGAGGAGGGGATAGAGGCTTTTGGTCCTTTTCCTCCCGATGGTTTCTTTGCAGCCACAATGCAGCATCAGTATGATGCTGTGCTGACTATGTATCACGATCAGGGGCTTATACCATTCAAGACACTCTCATTTGATACAGGAGTGAACTTTACAGCAGGACTTCCTATCGTAAGAACATCTCCTGACCACGGAACAGCCTTTGACATTGCAGGGCAGAATAGGGCGAATCCACGTTCAATGCTCAGTGCAATATATTTGGCTATAGATGTTTACCGCAATCGCGAGAGGTATGACGAGATTCACGCCAACCCTCTAAAGCCGCACAATTTCGGCCACGATGAGCCTCGCCTTCCAAAGCCTTCTGAAATGGAGCAGTAAAACGGATAGCAACCTATGGTAAAGCGCCCTCCAATATATTTATATACAGATGGTTCTGCAATAGGCAATCCCGGCCCTGGCGGCTGGGGGGTGGTGCTCAAGTGCGGGGAGCTCTATAAAGAACTCTCTGGCGGAGAGCCACATACAACCAATAACAGAATGGAGCTGAAGGCTGTTATAGAGGGGCTAAAGGCAATAAAATGGAAGAATGCCACCGTTTATGTGTGGTCAGACTCCTCATACGTAGTAAATGCAGTTAAGGAGGGGTGGCTTGAAAAATGGTTTATGACCGATTTCAAGAATAAGAAAAATGCAGATTTATGGCTTGAATATATGGCTGTGGCGCAGGGCTTTAGCTTAACTTTCAATTGGTTAAGAGGGCACTCCGGTCATCCGGAAAATGAGAGATGCGATACCCTTGCTCTCTCTCAGGCGGAACACTACAGCCTATCTAAGCAATCCAAGGATAATTTGGTAGAACAACAATAACAATATGGCAACAAGCAATATACTATCCGGCAAAAATCTCAGATATGCAATGATTGGAAGCGGCAGCTGGGCTACTGCTTTGGTTAAGTTGCTGATGAATCATCAGGAGAGAATAGCCTGGTTCATAAGAGATCAGAAAAATATAGACCGCGTTATGAAAAACCATCGCAATAAGGTCTATTTAAGCTCTGTAATCCTTGAGCCTGAGAGGCTTATAATGTCAACAGATTTGAATGAGATTGTAAGTTGGGCAGATGTGCTTATCTTCTGCATCCCATCTGCTTACTTTATTGAGGTTATGGATAGGTTGAAGCTCCCTTTGGATGACAAATTCATAGTATCTGCAATTAAGGGTTTTGTGGGGGAGAATATGACCATCGCCGAGTATTTTCACAAAGAGCATAATATACCTTACGACAGGATAGGGGTTGTGAGCGGCCCTTGCCACGCAGAGGAGGTGGGAATGGAGAGGCTTTCCTATCTTACATTTACGAGCAAACATATAGATACTGCCAGAGTTCTCTGCGATGAGTTCCGTTGCGATTATGTAAGAACTATCGCCGGCACAGATATTTACGGAGTTGAGTATGCCGCCGCACTGAAGAACATATATGCTATTGCGGCAGGCATTTGCCATGGACTCGGTTATGGCGATAACTTTACATCTGTGCTGATAACCTCATCTTTCAAAGAGATAGTGGCCTTCTTGAATGCCTCTCATCCGGATAAAAACAGAGATGTGCTGACCTCACCATATTTGGGAGATTTGCTTGTTACAGGCTACTCGCAGTTTAGCCGCAACCGCACATTCGGTAATATGATAGGTAAGGGCTACTCTGTTCAAAGTGCTCAAATGGAGATGAATATGGTGGCAGAGGGCTACTATGCCACAAAAATCATACACCATATAAACCAGAAATTCAGGGTGGATATGCCTATTGCCGAGGCTGTTTATGAGATACTTTACGATGGCAAATATCCGGCATATATTATCAAACGCCTCACAGAGAAGTTGATATAACTATATGGTAAAGAGATAAAGAGATTTTGATATGTTGCAGTTATATACAGAGTTAGCAGAGCAGTTTGTAGATGAAAAAGAGTGCGTAGCTGCCAAAGAGGAGGCGCTGAGTGCTTTGCATACCCTTTTGGAGGGCACTGGGAGAGGTAGCAATATGAGAGGGTGGCTAAACCTACCCAATCCATTGGAGCGCAAAGAGATAGAGCAATGCAAAATGATAGCCCAGATGTGGAACGGCACAATGGATGTTGTGGTGGTTATTGGCATTGGCGGCTCCTATCTTGGTGCCAAGTGTGCGCTTGAGGCATTTTCTCACAGCTTTGCCTCTGCCGGTGAGCGCAATTCGCCCCATATAGTATTTGCAGGCTACTCTCTCTCCGAGGATTATATGGCAGACCTGTTGGGCTATCTTAAAAAGAAATCGTATGCCATTATAGTAATATCTAAATCGGGCACAACGCTTGAACCGGCCCTTGCTTTTAGAATACTTTATAATGAGATGGTTGCAAGGTTTGGGATAGAAGATACCCGCCGCCGTATTGTGGCTGTGACAGATGCCTCCAAAGGTGCGCTCAAGAGTATGGCAGACAGGTATGGCTTTATGACTCTTACAATACCCGATGATGTGGGTGGGCGTTACTCTGTACTCTCGGCAGTAGGACTGCTCCCTATTGCAGTAGCCGGTTTTGATATAGAGGCTCTGCTTGGCGGAGCGGCTCAGGCAAAAGAACAAATGGTTAAATTTGAGCAAGATAATCCTGTTATAAGATATGCTGCACTTAGGAATTTGATGTACCGCTGTGGCAAAAAGATAGAGGTATTCATCAACTATCACCCCAAACTCAAATATTTGGGCGAGTGGCTAAAACAGCTCTTTGCAGAGAGCGAGGGGAAGGAGCATAAAGGGCTATTCCCTACCACATTGGATTTTACTGCAGATTTACATTCTGTAGGGCAGTATATTCAAGATGGCGAGCGTATTATGTTTGAGACCGCCGTTCTGGCCGGCAGTAAGGAGGTTGAGGTTGCCATACCATCTTCCATAGATAATATGGATGGGCTTAACTACCTTACAGGTAAAACATTGGAGGATATAAACAGGTGTGCGGAGGCCGGAGTAAGGCAGGCACACATATCGGGAGGAGTGCCGAATATCTATATAGAGATGGAGAGAATCGATGAGTGGAATATGGGGCAGCTCTTCTTTTTCTTTGAACTTTCTTGCGCTGTATCTGCCTATATGCTTGGGGTTAATCCCTTTGACCAGCCGGGTGTGGAGGTTTACAAGCGCAACATATATAGGTTGCTCGGCAAACCGCAGTAGGCACTAAATAATCTGCTCAAAGTATGGAGAATCAGTTTCTTAGGCAGGTAGCTTCCTATTTTAAGGATAACTCCGTTGTCAGCAGCTATACCTTTGTTTTTCCAAACAGAAGAGCCTCGCTGTTTTTCAAGAAATATATAGGGGAACTATCTGATAAACCGCTCTTTGCACCAAGGATAGTTACAATATCCGAGCTTTTTGGCTCTCTGACAGAGTTGCAAAGTTTGGATGAATTATCGCTACTATTCAGGCTTTGGAAAGAATATACTGCCTTGCAGCGTAGCAGACAGATAGCAGCCGGAGTGGCAGCAGAAAATGTTGAGATTGAGCCTATTGACGATTTTTTCTACTGGGGTAAAATACTGCTCTCAGACTTTAACGATATAGATCAATATCTGATAGATGCCTCATCGCTCTTTACCAATATAAATGATATTTCAAATATAAAGCAAGATTACAGCTACCTGACAGATAACCAGATAGAGGCGCTTAAAAAGTTGGTTGGGCTGCGGGAAGGGTTTGAGAAGAGGGAGGTTAAACGCCGCTATTTTGATATTTGGGATATGCTTTTGCAGCTCTACACCAACTTTAGAACGGAGTTGGTAAGTAGCGGCAAGTGTTACCCGGCGTTGCAGTATAGGATTGTGGCAGAGGCTGTTATGGAGAGGAAAACCACAGAGCCGGCCACTCTCTTTGAGAGCCACTATGCAACTGTGGCAGAAAATCTTGATAAGATAGAGAGGATTGTATTTATAGGCTTTTCTGCACCAACTGAGTGCGAGAAGCAGCTGATGCGATTCTTTAAGCGCAAGAACCAAGCCGCTGATGGTGAGTGCACTCTCTTCTTTTGGGATTACTACTCCAAATGGGTTAAGGCTCCGCAGAATAAATCCTCTATGCTTATAAGCAGTTGTGTAGATGAGTTTCCGGCGGTGGAGTTGCCTCTGCCCAATGGCGGAGTGACTGAGGGTGAGTGCCTCTTTGAGGCAATATCGGTTACCGGCCCAACAGAGCAGGCTATGGTTACAGGCCGGCTACTCAACCGGTTAGAGCAACTATCAGAGCCAATCAATACCGCCGTGGTGGTCTCTGATGAGAATCTGCTACTCCCACTTTTGGGTGCTATTCCCAAGGGGGCAGAAGTCAATATCACAATGGGTTTTCCGCTTAAATCCACCTCGTTATACTCTCTCTATGCAGCCCTTGCAGAGTTACATATCAAGGCCTCAGATAGAGCAGGGCAGAAGATTATTGCAGGGCAAAGCCTTATAAAGATACTCCAACACCCTTATATCAAAGCAATTGGTAAGGCCGCCGCAGATAAGTTGAGCAAGCAGATATTAGATACCAATATGCTCTATATAAAGGCAAGTGCCCTACAAGATGAGACCTTTGCACCCTCTGTTGCAGAAGCACCGGCAGCCTTTAAGGAGTTTTTGACCCTAATGCTATTTCCAAATGAGGAGTCGCTCAAAGCTATATCGCTATACCACAGGAGATTATTCACTCTTATTATGCCTTTTGTGGAATCGCAGGATAGAGGCTTTATAAATTGCTATCTCGATATTTTAGATAGGATAGAACTCTCGGAGATAGAGTTGCAAAAGATTAAGGTTATTTATGGGGTGATAGGGGCAGCAGTAAAGAGTGCAACAGTGGCCTTTAGAGGAGAGCCGCTCAAAGGGTTGCAGATAATGGGGCCATTAGAGACACGAGCACTTGATTTTGAGAATATTATATTCCTCTCCTTTAATGAGGGGGTATATCCGGCAAATGGTGAGCAGAGCAGTAGCATTCCATACTTTTTGCGCCGCGCCTTTGGTATGCCTACATACGAGAACAACGATAGTATCTCATCATATAATTTTTACCGCCTCTTGCAGAGAGCAAAGAGAGTTTTTATGATTTATGATACTAATAGCGAGGATATTAAGACCAAAGAGGAGAGCCGTTTTATTAAGCAGCTTAAATATGATTTTGGTGCAAAGGTGAAGGCTAAAGAGTATCTCTATGCTCTTCCAACTCCGGCCGGGCCACTAATGGATAGTCTATATATATCAAACAGAGAGCAACTTGCAAACCTTCAAAGATTTTTTGACAGCAGTAATGGTAATGAGCTCTCTGCCTCTTCTCTCAATAACTATATTGATTGTGAGCGCAGATTTTACTTTGATAAAATCTTAAAGATTAAGGAGCAAGATGAGCTCAGCGATAGTGTAGATGCCTCAAACTATGGCACTATATTCCACTATGCAATGAAGAGTCTCTATGACCAAGCTGCTCTGCCAAAGGGAGATAATCTATTTGAACTAACAAAGAGCGGGCTTGAGGCACTCTATGAAAAGATTTGCAAAAAGGATTCGGATTATTTAGATAATATTATAGCTCAGGCATTTAGGCAAGAGCTGAAGATAAACACCGTGGAAGGGGAAAACCTGCTTATCAGAGAATCTGTAAAGCAGTATATTAAAAATACCCTCAAGGCCGATATTAAGTTAATTCAAAAGAGAGGAGAGGGTATTAACCTTGTGGGCAATGAGTATCAGATTTTTTACAGGTTGGCCGGAGCCAAATTAAAGGCTGTACTTGATAGAGTGGAGCAGTATAAATCCAGGCTTTGCGTATGCGACTATAAGTCTGGCACTTTCTTGGATAAAGTAGAGCAGAGTGCTTATGATAAAACTGTTGAGAGTTTGAGCGATGCAAACTTTTCTGCCACCCTTGATAAGATGTTTGAAAAAGAGGGCAAGCGAGATAAGCTCCACACCATTCTATTTCAGATGATGCTCTACGCACTACTGCTAACAAAGCACTTAAAGTGGAATGGTAGTGTGGAACTTGCTGTATATCAGCTTAAAGTGGTGGATAAATTTGGCCCTGTAAATATGATGGTAAATGAGGAGAAGATAGCCGAGTTTGAGAAGAGGCTATCCAAACTCATTAAAGAGATAGAGGATAAATGTGTTATCCTTGAGCGTTCTGCTTTTGCAGCAGCTCAAAATGAAAAGGCCTGCGCATATTGTAATTATGCCGGATTGTGCAAGCGTAAAACAGCTAAAAGAGAGTAGTATGGAGAACAAGGGGGCACTTTTTGTATATAACGCATCTGCCGGGAGTGGAAAAACCCACAACCTCTCTGGCAAGTATATGAGGTATCTGTTGCAAGAGTTTAAGAAAGACCCCTTTGCATATAAGCATATAATGGCCGTAACCTTTACCAACAAGGCTACTTGGGAGATGAAGAGCAGGATTATAAGCCGCCTTTATGATGATGCTTGCAATGGTGCAGAGAGTGAAGAAAGAGAAATGGCCAAAAGGGTGTTGCAAGCTATTGTGCACGATTACAGTATGTTTAGAGTGAGCACAATAGATAGCTTCTTTCAGAGAGTACTAAAGGCATTTGCTCTTGAAATGGGGAGGCAAAGTGCATTTGAAACCTCCCTTGATAATCAACTTGCGGTGGAGAATGCGGTTGCCAACCTCTACTCCACCTTGGGAGAGAGGGAGAAGGCCTCTTTGCTAAAAACTCTAACAGAGCTCTCGCTAAGCAGAATAGAGGAGAACCGTAGTTGGAATTGGAGGGATGAGATATTAACAGCCGGTAAGCAGATATTTAATGAGAACTATCACGCTTTAGCAAAGAGAAAGCAGAGGGGAGAAAAGAGCCTCGCCGAATTGGAGAAGCATCTTAAAAAGCAGAAAGAGAGCCTTAAAGAGAGTTTTATCAAGCCTGTGGCAGAGTTAATGCAAAGGCTCAGTAGTAAGTGGGCTGCGTTGGGTGTAGTTGGTAATATATCGCGAGGATACAAATTTACCCACTTCCTTACCGGGCAGAGTAAATTTTACGATATAGCTAAAGGAGTAATAGAGCCTGCGCCGGAATATCTATATTACAACAGCGCTACTTTGGAGAAAAAGGTTTTAAAGAAAAATCACAACATCTTGCCCTCTTTAGAGGCTCTGTACGCCGATTATTGCCACCCCATTATAGAGTTATACAACACCCACTATAAGCTCTATAACACAATCAATCTGATACTTGCAAATATAAAGCAGACCTCTGTGTTGGATGATTTGGCAAGAGAACTGGAGCTATACCTAAAGGAGCAGAATCTAACTCTTTTGGCAGAGGCTAACATCATTCTCAAAGCTCTTATAGATGGCTCCGATACTCCATTTGTTTATGAGAAGATAGGGGTAGCTCTAAGGCACTATCTGTTAGATGAGTTTCAAGATACTTCAAACTCCCAGTGGCAGAACTTTAAACCACTTGTAAAAGAGAGTATTGCAAGCGGTAACGAATCGCTGCTTGTGGGGGATGTAAAGCAGAGTATCTATCGCTGGAGAGGGGGAGATTGGGCTATATTTGCCAATGAGGTAAAAGAGGAGTTTGGTAACTACTATACGAGTGAAAATTTAGATGTTAACTATCGCAGCCTTGCCAACATAGTTGCGTTTAATAATGCACTCTTTAGTTCAACGCTACTGCAACCATTGCAGTTAGAGCAACCGCAGCAAAAGGGTATTGCTGATTACTCCTTGATTAACAGCTCTATAGAGTACTTTTTGAGCAATTTGAGCGATGCCGGTGTTGATATAACACCCTCCAAATTAGCTGGCACCCTTGCCGAGCAGCTTAGAGAAATTTACTCCTCTTCTTACCAAAAAGTTAGGGAGCAATATCTCCAATCGCCTAATAGGGGCTCTGTTACGGTTGTAGATTGTGTAAAAGAAGGAAAAGATGGAGAGAGCAATGCAGTAGATGTGGCGCTTGCCGATATGCTTGCAAAGATAAAGGAGCTATCCTCCATCTATAATCCATCAGATATGGCTATACTTGTCTCTACCAATAGTGATGGGTATGAGGTGGTCAACTATTTAATTAGCAATGGAATAAGTGTAGTCTCCGGAGATTCGCTCTCTCTCGCCTCCAACAACTATGTGATGATTGTTGTAGAGATACTCAGAAAACTCGCAGAGCCTTCTGCACGCACATTGGAGGCGCTGCTGAGCCTAACAAAAATAGAGTTGCGTAATAGTGAGAGACTTGCAGATACTTTATCGGATAAGGCAAGTGGCAGAAACCTATTTGACCTATGCCGCTACATTATCAGAACCTTTTTACCTGAACCATACGATGGGGATATACACTTTATTAAATCCTTTATGGATAGGGTATTACAGTTCTCAATAGAGAACGGAAACCATCTAATGCAATTCTTAAAGTGGTGGGATGCCAATTCAGATAAGTTCTATATTCCTGAGCCACAGAATAAAAACTCTGTAAGGGTTATGACAATGCACAAGGCTAAAGGGTTGGATTTTAAGGTGGTCTTTATACCATATATGAGAGACTCTATACCTTCTGTACATACTGTAACCAAGTGGTGTGCAACCTCTCGCAAGGAGATAGATTATAGCGGCCCACTCTATATAAAGATGAGTAAGCAGGCATTAAACTCCTATTTTGAGGAGGATTATATAAAAGAGTATTTTGAGGGGATTGTAGATAATCTTAACCTACTATATGTCTCACTCACAAGGCCAAAGGAGAAGCTGATTCTCTATCTTACAAATAAAAAAGAGGGGAGTTTCTCAAAGCCTATCAGGGAGTTTTGCTCTTTCTGCACAAGTGATGAGAGCGGCAGTGCTGTTGCCGGCAATGGAATTGGAGATAAGGGAGATTTGCTTTTTAAGGTGGTAGAAAAGAGCCTTAACTTGCAAAATGCCGAGCCATATCAATATAAAGAGTTTATACTCGGTAACCCTCAAGAGGGGCAATTCAATACCTCTTCTTCTGAAAAAACAGATATTGAGCAGCAGGGAGTTATAGACTTTAACGCTCCGTTTGACTACTTCTATAAAGAGGTGGCAGATAACCCATTACGAGGCATTTATGAAGATGATGAGAATATCCGCAAAGGGTTGCTATATCATCAATTTTACTCCTATTTAACCACTTGCTCACAAACTCCACAGGCAATGCGGCAGATGGTTGAGGAGGCTGCAAATAAATTTTTATCGGAACGCTCTTTGAGCGATGCACTTATTGCAGAGAGTGGCTCTGTACTGATTGATACAATTTTAAAGCAACTCGCCTCTGTTTCTGAATATAGGTGGTTCTCAGATGAATACAATTACCAAAACGAGGTGGAGCT
>CADBUS010000113.1 GCA_902797895.1 uncultured Bacteroidia bacterium
ACGCAGATAATCTTTATCCTTTACATAATAGACCTTTTTGTCAAAAATCTTGTGGTGTTTTATTTTATCAGAAAACTCCACAAATCCCATTATCCTATAGATAAAGTTTTTAGAATTCTCCAGATAGTGAATTGTGGAGACACTGTCTTCATCTGAGCCAAAGACTAAAACCCTATCTCCAATCCCTTTTGCCCCCTGCAAACCTAAACTGTAGTTGTAGATAAAGACCATAAAGAGCCTGAAAAGAAGCATTGCCGACAATGTGAGGCTAAAGTTAAATATCTCTGCACAGAATAGTTTGGCTGCAGTAACATTGGAGCCAAACCCCAATTTATCCTTTAACAAGATAAGCACAGGCAGCTCTATTGCAGACTTGAGTACCACCGCATAACATATCTTAAGAATCTCTTTAGATGAGGTATATCTTAAAATTCCGTTATGTGTCCCCACTATCAGAAAGGCTATCAAACTTGCCCCTAAGGTGATTCCGGCCACCCTATAACCAAATTTCACAAACTGGTAGGAATCTACAATATAGCCTATCAGCCAAAAGGTTACAAAAGATACGGCAGACACCCAAAACAAATCCCAGAGGAGAATAGTCCATCTGTTCAGATATTTCTGTTTTGTTATCTTGCCGGCAAAGTAACTCAAAACTCTCCGTTTTTCTACATCGGCCCCGTTGTTCATACTTGTATGTGGCTTTTCTATTATTCTTTGGTTTAACCCCCAAAATTACATTTTTTTTATCTGTAATGCAACGCAGGAGCGATATTAGGCATCTATAGAGTGTAGGTTTAGGTTTTAGTATTAAAAGAGGATGCCCAAAAAACTTTGGACACCCTCTTTTTTATCGTCATTCGCAGGCTTTCTGTCATTCTGAGCGCAGCGAAGAATCTATCTCCCTATACCACAATACTTAAAGCCCAAGGCTGCAAGCTCGCTCGGATTGTAGATATTTCTTCCATCCACCACAACCCTGCCTCTCATAAGCTCCTTTATTTTCTCCCAGGCCGGCATTCTGAACTCTTTCCACTCTGTAACAAGCGCTATTGCATCTGCCTCTTTTACAGAGTCTAATATATCGGCGGCATAATATACTCTATCGCCCAAGTATCTCTTTTTGCTCTCCTGAATGGCAATAGGGTCGTAGGCCCTAACCTTTGCCCCTGCCTCCAAAAGCAACTCTGCAACCACCACAGAAGGAGCCTCACGCATATCATCTGTTTCCGGCTTAAATGAGAGCCCCCAAAGAGCAACAGTTTTGCCTTTGAGCTCTCCGCCCAAAGCACCCTTTAATTTATCATAAACGACTCGCTTTTGGGCGTTATTTACCTCCTCTACTGCGCTAATTACCTGCATCTTATAGCCGTGCTCTGCTCCTGTGCGGATAAGTGCCTTAACATCTTTGGGAAAGCAACTGCCGCCATATCCGCAGCCCGGATAGAGAAACTTGCTCCCAATTCTGGTATCCGCTGCCATACCGGCTCTGACCTTCTGAACATCTGCTCCCGTAATCTCACACAGCCGCGCAATCTCATTCATAAAACTTATTCTGGTGGCAAGCATTGAATTGGAGGCATATTTGGTCATCTCAGATGACATCACATCCATAAAAATTATCCTATAGTTTGAGAGTTGGAAGGGGCGATAAATCTTCTCCATAATATGTTTAGCCTTCTCACTCTCTACACCTACCACAACTCTGTCCGGAGACATAAAATCTTTTATTGCCGCACCCTCTTTCAAAAACTCAGGATTGGAAGCCACATCAAACTCCACCTTCTCGCCTCTTTTTTCAAGCTCCTCAGCTACAGCCATTTTAACCTTATGACAAGTGCCTACCGGAACTGTACTTTTAACAACCAGCAGAGTATATTTTTTTATGTTGCGGCCAAACTCACGCGCCACATCCAAAACGTATGTGAGGTCTGCGCTGCCATCCTCTCCAGGGGGAGTTCCTACTGCAACAAATACGGCATCAAGCTCATCCAAGACCTCTTTTAGTGAGGTGGAAAAATGGAGCCTGTTTTTCTCCATATTCTTCACAACCAACTCCTTAAGGCCTGGCTCATAGATAGGAATTTGAGCCGCTTTCAGCTTCTCTATTTTAGATTTGTCTATATCTATGCAGGTAACATTCATACCCATTTCCGAGAAACAGGTTCCTGAAACAAGCCCTACATAACCGGTTCCAACAACTCCAATATTCATAACTTTATATTTATGTTGTTATACTTCTTTTAACAGCAATTTTTTGAGCAGCCTCGGCAGAAAGTCTCCTCTCCTCTTAAACGCCTCTCTATCAAGTTATTCAACCTCTCTCTCAGCTCCCTGTTAGAGATTTTTTCCAATACGGCTCCGGCAAAAGCCTGTTGCTGGAGAATCCTCGCCTCGCTCTCCGAAATTCCCCTTGAGCGCATATAAAAGAGACTCTCCTCTGCC
>CADBUS010000114.1 GCA_902797895.1 uncultured Bacteroidia bacterium
GCAGCTTTTACGCTTCCCTCAATGGTGGCCGTAGCCCCTGCCGCTATTTTAGAAGGGCAGTTTATTTTCATATATGCCTTGCTTGCCTCTACCTTGTATATGTTCAGAGTGCTCTTGCCTTTATTGCTGATAGTGAACTTTATAGGAAAGTACTCGCCGCTCTTTGCACTACCGAACATATAGGTGCCGTCCTCTGCGCTGAACATAGCGGCCTGGCGCTTCTGCTCTGCGGTGAGGCTGGTGTAAGGGGTTACTATAGAGGCCTCTACGGTAAACATCTCCTTTGCTCTCTCTCCGTTGCATAGTATGGCGGCGCGGTAGAGGTTTCTTCCCCAACGCTGTTTACCTACTTTAGTATCTATTGTATATGAGATAGTTGCACTCTCTCCTGCGGCAATCTCCTTTGGTGTAATAGTTATCTGCAAGCCAGGCTCCACATCTTCAAATTCTACCTTAACCTTTCTGTTTGAAAGGTTTACTATATTCTCTTTAAGTGCCTTTTGCAGCCCTTGTTCTATCTGACCGCCATTCTGAATCTGCCGCTTCATACCGAGCAGACCGTACCTTACAGGAAACTGCTCACTCAAAGGCTTCTCCTTGGCGTATGGTATTCCTATAATCCTGAGTTGTATAGGCTTTGCAGAAGAGGATAGATATACGGTAAGAGTTTTGTCAAACGGGTATGCTCCCTGATCGTTGAGGTAGGTAACGGTAATTTTACCACCCTTTCCGGGCATAATAGGTGCCTTGTCCCACTCCGGCACAGAGCAGCCGCAGCTGGAGAGTATATTGTTTATCACAACAGGCTCGTTGCTCACATTGGTATATGTGAAGGTGCATTTTTGCGGCCCTGCGGTGGCTGAAAACTTGCCAAAGTCGTGGACTGTGGAGTTGAATTTAAGGGCTGTTGTGTGGCCGCTCTGTGCCATAGCTGTAAGCGTGCAGAGCAACGCCGCAGCGGCAATCAAAACTCTGCTCGGCCACCAAGCCCTCTTTAATATTCTCTTTTTTAGTGTTAACATAGCTCTTTAATCTACAAAAGTAAACTTATTTTGCTAAATTCGCCTTGTTGTAAAGTATAATTAGTAAAACTAACACATAAGTTATGAAATTATCGTATAAGTTTTCATCTGCTCTTGTTGCAACAATCGTGCTAATAATGGCGGTTGCTTCCTGCGGCAAGAAAGAGTACACCGTGCTGAAGGGAGATCCTACAGCCACCAGAATCTACACATTAGATAATGGCCTTACGGTCTATCTCTCCGTTCTTAAAAAAGAGCCAAGAATACAGACCTACATTGCAGTAAGGGTTGGCAGCAAGAACGATCCGCACGAGACTACCGGCCTTTCTCACTATCTGGAGCATATAATGTTCAAGGGTACAAAGAGCTTTGGAACAATAGATTACGAGGCAGAAAAGCCTTATTTGGATAGGATAGAGCAGGAGTTTGAGAAGTACCGCAAAATGACAGACCCGGCCCAGAGGAAAAAGCAGTATGCCCTCATAGATTCAATCTCTTACGAGGCATCTTCTCTCTTTATAGGCAACGAGTATGATAAAATTATGGCCCAGATGGGAGCCAAGGGCTCAAACGCCTTCACCTCTTTTGATATGACCGTATATACAGAGGATATACCATCAAATCAGGTAGAGGCTTGGGCAAAGGTGCAGAGCGACCGCTTCAAGAATATGGTAATAAGAGGATTCCATACAGAGCTTGAGGCTGTTTACGAGGAGTGCAACCTCGGCCTTTCAGATGATAGCGGCAATGCTTTGGATACCCTTCTGTTTGCAATGTTCGACAAGCATCCATACGGAGAGCAGACCACAATAGGTACTCAGGAGCATCTTAAAAACCCATCTATCGTGAATATACAGAACCATTTTGATAACTTTTATGTTCCTAACAATGTGGCTATCTGTATGGCAGGCGATTTTAATCCGGATGAGGTGATTGCCACAATAAAGAAATACTTTGGAGATTGGAAGAAGAATGAGAATCTCAAACTGTTGGAGTTTGAGGATGAGGAGCCTATCGCCGAGCATATAGAGAAAACGGTTTATGGCCTTGAGGCTCCGTTTTTGGAGATAGGTTGGAGATTCCCTTCTGCTTATCGTGCCAATCGCGATGGTATCAACCTTACAGAAGATACACTCTACTTTGTATCAAATCTGCTTTACAACGGCCGCGCAGGTCTTATAGATCAGGAGCTTAACCGCCCTGGCAAGGTGCTCAACGCACACGCCTATTATTACAGCCTTAGCGACTACAATATCTTCTTTATGGGTGCAGAGCCAAGGGAAGGACAATCTTTGGACGAGGTTAAAACCCTTGTAATGGAGCAGTTGGAGAGAATTAAGAGCGGCAATTTTGATGAGAATATGCTCAAATCTATAATGAACAACTTCAAGCTCCGCCAGATGCAGGCGCAGGATTCCTATAGGGCTGTGGCAGGTTGGCAGTACAACGCCTTTATTAACCATATCCCTTGGGAGTATGTTATAAACGAGGGGCAAAGGCTTGAGAAGATTACAAAAGAGGATATTGTGGCCTTTGCAAAGCGCAACTTTACAGATAATTATGTACAGGTTAAAAAGGTGGTTGGTGCGCAGAAGGGAGTGAAAACTCTTGAGAAGCCGGCAATTACAGCCATACGTACAAACAGAGATACCTCCAGCCAATTCTTGCGCGATATGGTGGCAATGATAGACAAAGCACCTGAGATTGCTCCTGTTTTTGTTGATTTTGAGAAGGATATGTCTATTGTTAAATTAGATAACGGCCTTCCTCTCTACTACAAGCAGAACAAAGATAACAAACTATTCAGCCTTAATGCCTACTATACCAACGGCTCAAACGACAATAAGATTCTTCCATACGCTTTCTCTTATCTGAAAGCCCTTGGTACAGACAAGATGAGCGCAGATGAGGTTAGTTCCAAGTTCTATGAACTTGCCTGCTCCTACTATTTTAATGCCGGTGAAAACGATGCAACTTTTGCTATTTCAGGTATATCCTCCTCTATGGATGAGGCTGCCGCGCTCTTTGAGGAGCTGCTGAGCAATGCCAAAGCAGATGAGCAGTTGCTTGAGGTAATGAAGCAGAACTGGATTAAGGAGAAGCTCAATGCCAAGACAAGTAAATCTGTCAATGAGGTTGCAATACAGATTTATGCTGTTTATGGTCCTACCAACTCATTTACAGCAGACCTTACTCCTGAGCAGATAAAAGAGCTTACCTCCGAGCAGCTTTTGAGTGCAGTTAAGGATATGTACTATGGCCATAAGCACAGTGTGGTTTATTACGGTCCTCTCTCTAAAGATGAGATGGTTGCAAAGTTGCCACAGTTGCACAAGATGGGCGATAATCTTGCAGAGTACGCTCCGTCAAGAATATTCAAAGCCTGGTCCTCTAAGGTGCCTGCGCTCTTTATAGCTCCTTACAAGGCAAATCAGATAAATATGTATAAAGTATCTACTTATGATGATATACCTTATAATCCTGAGAATGATGCTCTTATATCGTTGTACGACATCTATTTCGGCTCAGGTATGAGCTCAATAGTATTCCAGGATTTGAGGGAGGCCAAAGGACTTGCTTACCACGCAAGCGCAAGGACTGTTCTGCCTGCCCGCGTTGGTGAGATACCATTCTATATGGCAAGGATTTACACCCAGAACGATAAAATGATAGATGCTATGAACGCCTTTGATGAGATTCTTACCAATATGCCTGTGGCGGAGAAATCGTTTGATGTGGCAAAATCCAATGCTGTACAGAATCTTGCTACAAAGAGATATAACGGAGCTGATGTTATATGGCACTATATCTCTCTCAAAGAGAAGGGTGTATCTTTGGATTATGACAAAACACTCTTTGAGAAGATGAAGAATCTGACTCTGGATGATATTATAACCTATCAGAATAACTTTATAAAGAATCGTACCTACAATACAGGAATACTTGGTAATCCTGCAGAACTGAATTTGAAGGGAGTGGCTCCAGAGTATGGCAAGGTAGTGATTCTCAGAACAGAAGATATATTTGGATACTAATGGCACGCTTTTGGTATGGGTAGTGCCGAGAGGGTAATGCAGGAGACCTTTTTTATTAAAGAGTTTTTTGTATTTTTGCCCCCGCAAAAAAATGAAACAATTAACAACAAATTAAATTAACACATTATGGCTTACAAAATTTCTACAGATTGTGTTGCTTGCGGAACTTGCCAAGGCGAGTGCCCTGTAGGTGCTATTTCAGCAGGCGATATCTACAAGATTGATCCAGGTCTTTGCACAGACTGCGGTACTTGTGCAGCTGCTTGCCCTGTTGGAGCAATTTCACAGGAGTAATACTTGTAGATTAAAATACGTAGGGGTTGCCAAAACCATTTTGGCAACCCCTTTTTTTTCTGCTTTTTTTTCTGCAAATTTGTAACTTAATTACTTTAGTAATTATTTGAGTAAAATATAGAGATAATTCCAAAGAGATATGGGAAGTTTTTTGAGTTTATTGAAGAGAGTTTTTGGCTCCAAAGAGGATAGGGATCTAAAGCAGATCAAGCCTATTTTGGCCAATGTTCTTAAGGAGTATGAGAGGGTGAATCCTCTCTCTAATGATGAGCTTAGGGCAGAAACAGAGAAGGTAAAGCAGATAATCAAAGAGAAGATTGCTGCCGATTCTGCTCGCAGGGAGGAGCTAAAGAGGTTGCTTGAAGATGTAAATGTATCCACAAAGGAGAAGGAGGGGTATGCCTCTGAGGATGACAGCCTTAAGAAGAAGATTAACGAGGATATTGAGCAGGTTTTGAATCAGGTGCTTCCTACAGCCTTTGCAATAATGAAGTCAACCGCTCGCCGCTTTGCCGAGGGGGCGGTAAGTGCAACAGCCACAGAGTTTGACAAGGCTTTGAGTGCAAGATGCGATTATGTTGCAATAGATAATGGCCAGGCAGTATGGCAGAACAGCTGGATGGCAGGTGGCAATATGATTACCTGGAATATGATTCATTACGATGTGCAGCTTATAGGAGGTATTGCAATGCACCAGGGCAAGATAGCCGAGATGGCAACAGGTGAGGGTAAAACTTTGGTGGCAACCCTGCCTGTCTTTCTTAATGCCTTGGCCGGTAAGGGAGTACACCTTGTAACTGTGAACGACTACCTTGCAAAGCGAGATGCCGAGTGGATGGGGCCGCTCTATCAGTTCCACGGCCTCTCTGTAGATTGCATAGATAAGCACGAGCCTAATTCAGATGCCCGCAAGGCGGCTTATCTCTCTGATATTACATACGGTACAAATAACGAGTTTGGTTTTGACTACCTTAGAGACAATATGGCGGTTGCCCTTGAAGACCTTGTGCAACGTGAGCATCACTACGCCATTGTGGATGAGGTGGACTCTGTGCTTATAGACGATGCCAGAACTCCTCTTATTATCTCCGGCCCTGTGCCAAAGGGTGAGGATCAGCAGTTTGTAGATTACAAGCCATACGTGGAGAAGATATATAGTGTACAAAAGGCTGAGGCAACAAAGTATTTGAATGAGGCTAAAAAGCTTATCGCTGAGGGAAATACAAAAGATGGCGGAATGGCTCTTTTGAGAGCGCACAAGGCTCTTCCAAAATACAATCCGCTTATTAAGTTTTTGAGCGAACCGGGGATGAAGCAGCTCCTCAACAGCGTAAACAACTTCTATATGCAGAATAACAACAAGGAGATGCACATTGTTACAGATCCTCTCTATTTTGTTATAGAAGAGCATAATAGAACAGTTGAGCTTACAGATAAGGGTAACGATTTCATATCCGGATTGGTAGATGATCACAAGTTTTTTGTGCTTCCGGATGTTGGAACGGAGATCTCCGAAATAGAGAAATCCTCTATGACTCAAGAGGAGAAGGTGGCCGCAAAGGATGCCGTTATTGCAGACTATGCTCTTAAATCTGAGCGAGTACATACAGTTACACAGTTGCTCAAGGCATACGCTCTCTTTGAAAAGGATATAGATTATGTGATAATGGATAACAAAGTGAAGATTGTGGATGAGCAGACAGGCCGTATTATGGAGGGGCGCCGCTGGTCAGACGGACTTCACCAAGCTGTTGAGGCAAAGGAGAATGTGAAGGTGGAGGCTGCAACCCAAACCTTTGCTACCATCACTTTGCAGAACTATTTTAGAATGTACCATAAACTTGCAGGTATGACAGGTACTGCCTCTACCGAGGCCGGTGAGTTCTGGAGCATATACAAGTTGGAGGTTGTAACAATTCCTACAAATAAGCCTGTAATAAGGGTGGATGCAGATGATTTGATTTACAGGACAAGAAAAGATAAGTTCAATGCTGTAATTGAGAGGATTGAGCAGCTACGCAAGGCAGGGCGTCCTGTGCTTGTGGGAACTACCTCTGTGGAGATTTCTGAAATGCTTAGTAAATCTCTAACTATGAGAAAGATTGGCCATAGCGTTCTGAATGCTAAACTCCACGCCAAAGAGGCGGAGATTGTGGCCAATGCAGGCCAGGCCGGTACTGTAACAATAGCCACCAATATGGCCGGCCGTGGTACAGATATTAAGCTGGGCGAGGGGGTTGTAGAGGCAGGTGGACTTGCAATCATTGGTACCGAGAGGCACGATAGCCGCCGTGTAGATCGCCAGCTCCGAGGCCGTTCCGGCCGTCAGGGAGATCCCGGCTCATCTGAGTTTTATGTATCTCTTGAGGATGATTTAATGAGGCTCTTTGGTGCAGACCGCATTGCTAAAATTGTGGATAGAATGGGTATGAAAGAGGGGGAGGTGCTGCAACACAGGTGGTTGTCCTCATCTGTGGAGAGGGCGCAGAAAAAGGTGGAGGAGAATAACTTTGGTATCAGAAAGCGTCTGTTGGAGTATGACGATGTTATGAATATTCAAAGAGGCGTAATCTACTCCAGAAGAAATAATGCCCTCAACGGAGATAGAATGGATGTGGATTTGCAGAATATGATTTCTGACTTCTCGGAGGCTCTTTCAACCAGAATGAAGGAGTACAGCTATGAGGATTTTAAGATGGAACTTATAAGGCAAATCTCAATAGATCCTGAGTTTGATGAGACATATTTTGCCAAGGCTTCCAAAAACGAAATGTCTGACTTTTTGGAAAAGGCTATCGCTGAGATAATTGAAAGAAGAGGAGAGGCACTTGTCGAGAAAACATACCCTATAGTTGAAAGAATCTATAAGGAGCAAGGGGCTGTGCATCAGAATATTTTAATACCTATTACAGATGGGCAGAAGATATTGCAGCTGCTTGTGAATATGAAAAAGGCTGTAGATACAAATGGTAAGGAGATTCAGAAGGCTTTGGTTAGGAATGTTACCCTTATCAAGATAGATGAGTTTTGGAAGCAACACCTCAGAGATATGGATGATTTGAAGCAGTCTGTACAGAATGCTACATACGAGCAGAAAGATCCGCTACTTATCTATAAGTTTGAGGGTTATGCTCTCTTTAGCTCTGTGGTTGAGAACATTAGCAGAGAGGTTATATCGTTCTTGGTGCGTGCCCAGCTTGCTCTCAGAGATGAGAGCGATGCCGCGCTGAGGCAGGAGGCGCACCGCCGCAAAACAGATATGAGCAAGATGAATATGCGCAGAGATGATGGAGCTGCCGCCGCCGCAGCTGCTGCAGGCAGAGCAGAGAGAAGCAATCAGCCTGTGCACGTGGAGAAGAAGGTGGGCAGGAACGATCCTTGCCCTTGCGGAAGCGGCAAAAAGTTCAAGAACTGCCACGGTAAGGCTCTTGAGGGATAAGATTGATTTAGAACAGTTAAAAGATATAGATATGAATTTTGATGTTATAGTAATAGGTTCAGGTCCTGGCGGTTATGTGGCCGCTGTAAAGGCCGCTCAATATGGTTTTAATGTGGCAGTTGTGGAGAAGGCGGAGATTGGAGGTATATGCCTTAATTGGGGTTGTATTCCAACCAAGGCCCTTTTGAAGTCTGCCGAGACATTCCAGGCTTTCAAGCATTTGGCCTCATACGGTATCTCCTTTGACGGCGACAACATAGCAGATCCGGAGCGCACCAAAGAGCTAAAGGTGGATATAACCAAGGTGGTGGAGAGAGAGAGAGGTGTGGCAGACAAGATGCGCAAGGGGGTGGAGTTTCTCTTCTCCAAGAACAAGATAACCGTTATTAACGGCAAAGCCAAGTTCTTGAATGAAACTACTTTGGAGGTGCAAGGTGCAGATGGGCAGGTTGCTACCTACAGCGGCAAGTATATAATTATAGCCACAGGGGCCCACCCTAAGGCATTGCCTTTTGCTCCGTTTGACGGAGAGAAGATAATCTCCTACAAGAGCGCGCTTGTGCCAAAGAGCCTGCCTAAATCTTTGGCGGTTATAGGTTCGGGAGCTATCGGGAGTGAGCTTGCATATTTCTATAACACAATGGGTTGCCAGGTGCATCTGATAGAGTTCTTGGATAGGATTGTTCCTTTGGAGGATGATGATGTATCTGCCCAGCTCAGCCGCTCATTCCGCAAAGAGGGAATGAAGGTTATGGTTAGTACAAAGGTTACTGCAATAGAGATAGATAAAAACGCTCAGCTTGCAGACGGAACTCCTGATGCAGAGAATATTACCGTTACGGTGGAGAGCAAAAAGGGCGAGGAGAAGATAAAGGTGGAGAGGGTGCTCTGTGCTGTGGGAGTGGAGCCTAATACTGCCGATTTGAATTTGGAAGCTCTTGGTATTCAGACAGACAGAGGCAAGATAAAGGTTAATGATTTCTACCAAATAGGGGTAGGGAACATTTATGCTATTGGCGATGTAATTCCTACACCGGCTCTGGCGCATATGGCTTCTGCAGAGGCGGTTGCCTGTGTGGAGCATATTGCACAGGAGGAGGGGAAGAGTTTTGAGGATAAGCCTATTAAATTCCATCCTATCAACTACAACCATATTCCGGGAGCTACCTACACTACTCCGCAGATAGCCTCATCGGGCCTTACAGAGCGTAAAGCCAAAGAGATGGGAATAAACTACAAGGTTGGTAAGTTTATGTTTACTGCATCGGGCAAGGCAACCGCTGCCGGCAAGACAGATGGTTTTGTTAAGCTGATAAGCGATGCCGATACAGATAAA
>CADBUS010000115.1 GCA_902797895.1 uncultured Bacteroidia bacterium
ATGAATCAAAAAACACAGACATTCAAGGGCTTTTGGAGGGCCTTTGCTTTGCCGCTTGTTAGCTGCTCTGCCAAGTGCAACACACAATGCAGCAATGCAAGCGCACAACGCAGTAGCGTGCAGCGTAGCAGCGCATTGCGCGGCAGCGCAACAGCCACTCTCCTAATTGCCTTTGCACTGAGCTTTGTGGTTGGGGGTTGCGGCAAAAACGGCCGCCCTGATAAGGTAAAAGGTGATGGCATCTCCTTTACTGCCAATACTCTCAAGCAGAGCAATGGTGCTACCAAAACCATTTACGGCCCTCGCCCGAGCGGTGGTGGCACTCAGCCTATTTATTGGGTAGATGGCGATAATATTCTTCTTACCTGTGCAGAAGCTGATGCCACCTACGGCACCTATGCCGAGTATGTGGTGGCAACAACTTCAGATAAAACTAAAGCCCTTATTAGTCCCAAGAGCAACGGCAAGAGCCTTCGTTGGAAAGATGCAACTACTACCCATAATATCCTCGGCCTCTATCCGGCTCCCCCACAAAACAGCCCTGTTCCGAATCTTATGAATTTAAGCGGCACTGCCGTAGTTACAATGCCATCTACTCAGACTCTAACCAAGGCAGATGGTTTTGATAGCGCCACCGATAAGGTATTAAACCCTAATATGGATTACGCTTACCTTTGGAGTGGAGTTTCCACCAAAAAGACTAACTCTGTTGGAATGACCTTTAAGCCGGGCTTTACTGCTTTTGAGTTTACTGTTGGTAATGCCAAAGATGATGCCATTACTTTCAACAGCTTTACTCTATCCTCTACCAGTTGCGCTTTGGCCGGCGATTTTTCCATTGCGATAACCGCAGCCAATCCATCAACCGGCTCTACAGCCACCTACACCGTTCCGGCATTTGCAGATGGAACCAACAATGCGGTAACGGTAAATCTTGCCAATACCGTCATAACCAAAACTCAGACACTCACCTTTACTGTGTTTGCTCTGCCGGCCAGTAGATTAAGCGGTAAAACCAATATTCTTACAGACCTTAAAATATCCTTTGATATAACTGTTGGCGGGCAAAGCAGAACTCGTTCTCTGCTGCTCAAATACAAAGCAGATTACAGCGATGCTTCTAAGGCAGGGAAACCTATTGAAATAACCGGTACAAGTAAGGCATATATAACTTTTACATTGCCCGACTTCAAGAATATAACTCTTACCATCTTTGAGATAAAGGATATAGATGATATTCCTACCGTTATCAACTTTGGCGAGCTCAATTTGGATGTTGAACAAATAGACGAAACCCACGATGGCTGGCTTCTTATGTAACTGACATAACAGATATAAATATAGAAAAAAAAGAGATATGAAACAGATAAAATTAAGTAGATTTAAGTTTGCTCTTGCTTTTTTGATTGGCAGCAGCCTCCTTTTGGGCTCTCTAAATTCCTGTACTCGCGAGGATTTAAATAGCCCTGCTCAATCGAATGGTGGCGGCAAGAGCGCCACAATGACCTTTAGCGCCACAACAGCCTCTTCGGCCACCAAGAGCGGAGAAGCTGAAGAGAATTTTAATACAACAACAGTATCTTACCTTACTTCTGAGCAGATAGGCGAGATTGACGGAATGCCTCTTTATTTGAACTCTGAGAGAACTCTCTGGGAGGATAAGGTTATTGCAGATACTCACCATATTTCCTCTAAAACACTTTCTTATACATCAGCCGATGAGCTTAAAACTAAAGGATTGGGTTTCATTGTCTATCAGCAGGAGAGTAGTGCTGAGAATACCCCTTTTGCCCAGTGGACCCTTTGGCCCAATCCGGCTCCTGCAGCGGCTATCAAGGCCACATACAATACCAGTATGATTCGTTGGATTCCGGAGAGCGATATCAATTGGCCTAATATGGGCAAGTACGTTCGTTTTATAGCCTATGCTCCATACGATGCAACAATCAATTCCAACTTTACTTTTGCAGCCGGCAATGAGCCTAAGATTGAAAATTTTGAGTTAAATACCGCCAATGCAGACCAAGTAGATTTGCTTTATGCAAATTCCGTTGTTGCGGACGCAGTCCCTACCATACTCAACGGCAGTCCAATTCCTTATAAACTTACCTTTAAGCATGCATTGGCAGCAATCCGCTTTAAGGTAGTGAAGCGCACTCCTGCCATAGAGATTACCAAAATAAAGATAAGCGGTGTTTATGACAAGGGTACCTTCAATATGGCTACCGAAACTTGGGAGCCATCAACCCTCTCCAACACCGGCAAGAGCTACGAGCTTACCAATGCTCAGATTGGAACTCTTGAGGATAGGGGCGATGCCAACTATCTCTACTTCAAGGATGATCTTACCTTTATGATGATTCCTGCTCTGCCTAACAGTGGTGCTCAAATTGAGCTTACCTTAAATGTTGGCGGCTCGTCCAAAACCATTACAACAGATATCTCATCTCACGATTGGGCTAAGGGTTACGCATTTACCTATGTAATAGATAATGTTATAAATGAGGACCTCAACTGTACCTATACATTTTCTGCTACAACTCCTAATTTCTATTATAACGCTCATCAAAGTGGTTTTAGAGTAACAAGTTATAAAACAAATAATAGCGATCCTTCAGATATTCAACCTGTTGGCTGGATTGTAGATGGCTACTATACAACAGAGGAAGGTGCCTTGAATAAAGTTTTTGATAAAAAGATTCGCAACGGTATCGCCGGCACTTTTATCAGCTCTTTAACTCCTGAAAAAAGCAATGGTTCTACTCTAACATATGGTGAGCTCGTGCAAACTGCACAAGTGCCAGCCATTGCGTCGAATAACATAAGAACTGGAACTGCAAAAAATGCAATAATAGCATCTGCTACACCTGTTGGTACAACAACTCCATATAATCTTGCAGGTTGGGAGATAGATGGTAGTGGCAATTTTGTAAACAATAATGCAGCCACAACCACCATTAGAAACACCGCCAATACCTACATTATCAACGGCCCGGGCTATTACCGCTTTCCGCTTGTAATGGGCAACGGAATAAAGAACGGAAGTGCGAATCCTCAAGCTTACAATAAGAGTGGTTTTACAAATTATCTTGGCCAGACAATAACCACTCCTTACCTTACCGGCACAGGCGATCAGCAGCCTTTTGCCGCCTATATGGAATGGGAAACTGTTAACGGAATGATATCTATTGTGAATGAGCAAAGTCTAAATGGTCGTATAGCTTCCAGAGAAGATAAATATTTGGATAATACCGGTAATCCTCTAGCAGCTAATATAACCAATGGAATCAGTAGAATAGGGAGTGTTTATTGGGTGAACTTTTATGTTCCCACTGCCACCCAACAGGGATTAGCCCATATTGCTGTAATAAACAGAGCCGGTGAAGTTATGTGGAGTTGGTTGATTTGGCTTACCGATTATCAGCTCGGTGTGGGCGATCAAACCACTTACGCTCTTGAGCAGGCTCGCAATGGAAGTAGTGGCCGCCTTACAGTACGCTTAATGCCTCGTAACCTCGGTTATGTTGACAATTCATATATAAGATACTATCCTGCAGCCGAAACCTTTTATCTTCGTTTACTTCAGAACGAAACAGGCCGTGTGTTGGTTATTCCATTTGCCAGAGGAGAGAAGTTTGAAGTGCTTTATACAGGCTATAATACAGCTTATCAGTGGGGGCGTTATACTCCACTCGCAAATAGTAATGGATATTGCAATCCTCCCGATAACAGACCTTTTACTACCTGGGGTAGTCCTAATTTGGATGATATGAGAAACGACACCGGTTTTGATATAGCTACTACTATCAAAAACCCTTCAGCATTTATGAACAATGTAAGCCGTTTATGGAACAATACTACTATGACTAACGAAACAATTAGATGTCTTTGGAACGCAGGGGCAACTGACTTTCTTGGAAATATGGATTTTCGAGATTCTAAGGTAATAAAAACCATTTATGATCCTTGCCCTGTTGGTTATACAGTTCCACGCGCCAATGCCTTTACCGCCTTTATTATGGGTGAAGGTTATCCTAATGGTCTTTATGAATATTATGGCGGAAAGAGCTCTTTACAGCCTGATGAAGATAAAATTAATAAAGTGCAAAAAGAGAATTATTTGAATCCGGAACTTTATTGGTATGGTTGGAGCCTCTATGGTAATTGGCGCAATTCCAATTCAGAAACTCCAAGCGGTGATGTGATTTTCTTCCCTTACACTGGGTATCATACGCCAGGTGCATACTATAGTCTCTACTATAATTATAATATAGCTTCAACCTTCTACTGGACAGCAGGATGTGTAAGTAGCGGGCAGGCGGCCTCAATGCAATTATATAGTTTTGACAACACCGACCAATACACTGTTAATCCAAGAAAAAGCTCGACTTTTTTGGGGGGGTATTCTATCCGTCCGCAGAGAGAGGAGTAATAAAGTACTTATTTCAAGATAGTTTAGATTCTTTTCTATTTTGAGGGCATCGGGCAAAGCTCGGTGCTCTCTTTTATTGCCCAAGGGTAAATTTTACCCATAATCTGCACAAATTGTTTGTGCGAATCTTAAAAAGTGTAAAATATGCATAGAATGACAGGTAGTTATTTGATGAGTACTTAATTGATAATTAGCTTATAAAGAGTATGTAAGCAGAGTAGTAAAAATAAAGAATAAATATACTCCTTGGCATTGTCATTTGTGATTAAGATAGTAGATTTGCAATGAAAATGCTGTTACTATGAGTGAGATAAAATTAAGCCAAGAGTTTGTATTCTACAACTCGGAAGATGGCACAATCAAGACACAGGTTATCATAGATAAGGATAACGAGACTATTTGGGCAACACAAAAGGAGATAGCGCATCTTTTTGAAGTTGGTATTCCTGCAATAAGTAAACACATAAAAAATATCTACGAAGAGGGAGAATTAGAAGAGTCTACGACAATTTCCAAAATGGAAACAGTCGTACAGAGGGGCTTCAGAGGCCAAATTTCCGAAGAAGTGATTTATTATAATCTTGATATGATTATAGCTGTGGGTTATAGGGTATCTACTGTGAAAGCGACTCAATTTCGCATTTGGGCTACAAGAGTACTTAAAGAGTATATGATTAAGGGTTTTGCACTTGATGAAGAGCGCTTGAAAAAGGGCGGCAATATCTTTGGCAAGGAGTATTTTGATGAATTGTTGGAGAGAGTGCAGGAGATACGGGCATCCGAAAGGTTGTTTTATCAAAAACTCACAGATATACTTATGCTGAGCGAGGATTATAACAAAAATTCAAAAGAAGTGCGGGATGTATTTGCTTTTTTGCAGAACAAACTTGAATTTGCAGTTATAGGCAACACTGCGGCAGAGATAATTGTAAAGAGAGTAAATGCTAATCTTCCTAATTGTGGTTTATTATCGTGGAAAGATAGAACTAAAGGGGGAAAAATTCAATATTCAGATACAATTATAGCAAAGAACTATATGAATTACGAGGAGTTGAAAGAACTAACTACATTGGTAAACCTTTGTCTGGATAGTGCGGAGATAAAATTAAGGCGGCAAGAGCGCATTAAAATGAAAGACTGGATAGATATGTTCAATGCTCAACTTCGTTTGCACGGGTATGAAGTACTTACAGGGAAGGGGAGCGCATCAACAGAAAACGCCAAGGCTGTTGCTAAAAGAGAATGGGAAAAATTCAGGCCGATTCAAGATGCGCACTTTAAATCTGATTTTGATAAACTTGTAGAAAATACTTTAAAGAAAAAAGACTAAAATAGATTCTTCGCTTCGCCCTTCGGCAA
>CADBUS010000116.1 GCA_902797895.1 uncultured Bacteroidia bacterium
GAGCAAATTCCCCCTTACATAAACTCCTACAAGAGGCTGAAAGCGTTGGCGGCAATGCAGGGTAATTTAACAGACGGAGCTTCTGCCGGTAAGGAGGAGAGCTATACAGATGGAGAGTTTTTTCTGCTTAAAACCATCGGGAGTGAGATAGAGAAAATTGAGGATAATTTTCCGCCGCTCGGAGTGGTGAATGTCAGATATTACTCCAATGAGAATGAAATTGTTGAATTTGAGAGGGCGAACAGTAACAAAATACAGAAAAAATATAGTAAATTTGGCTTTGCGCAACAGCCTCAGATAGATGATTGGCCGGATGGCGCAAATACTGTTGAATTTATTTTAAGTGGTAAAAGTTAATAGCTTCTAAATATGGAGATATATAGATTCAGAGCAACATCGCTCACGAGCAAACATTTTTTCAGGCTCTATGATTTGCCTGCAGAAATTACTCTGTTTGAGCTAAATACATTTCTTGTGGCAGATTTGGATTTTGCACCGGATCAGATGATTGCTTTTAGGGCGGTGGATAAGGATGGCAAGGTTAAGGGGGTATATGGTATGTTTGACCTTGGGAGTGGTACGATAGATAAAGTTACAGTTGGCCAATGCCTTAAAAACGGAGCTGTGGTGCTGCATTATATCTTTGATTTACAGCGCAATAAATATCTCATCCTCACATTTGAAGGGGAGAGCGAGCCACTGCGCCACGCAAACTACCCTTGTCTTGTTCAGGAGAGAGGCAGAGTGCCCGGGCAGTTTGACAGCAAAAATGATAATCTCGATGCGCTTGATTCAGAAGGGATAAAAGCCCGCAAGGGAGGTAAGAAAGGCTCTGATATGGAGGAAGATATAGATGATGAAGATTTTGAGGAGGATGAGCTTGACAACGATGATGAGGAGCATATATATGAGGAAGATGGGGCAGATGAGGAGTAACCATCGCATCGTTTTATGAAACAGCAGCGCAACAAGCTGATTATAATACTTGGGCCTACCGCAGTTGGCAAGACTGATTATGCTATAGAGCAGGCACTTAAAATAGGCTCTCCAATACTAAATTGCGATTCAAGGCAGATATACAGTCAGTTGCAGATAGGCACCGCAGTTCCATCTGAACAACAGCTAAGGCAGGTTAAACATTACTTTATTCAAACTCACTCAATTACAGAGCATTATACGGCAGGTAAATATGAATTGGAGGCGTTGGCTCTGTTGGAAAATCTTTTTAAGGAGCAAAATGAAGTTATAATGTGCGGCGGCAGCGGACTCTACATAGATGCTGTATGCAACGGACTGGATGCCTTTCCAGAGCCCGATTTGCAGCTGCGCTCGGAGCTTAACCGCACTCTTGAACAGGAGGGAATAGAGTCTTTAAGATACCAACTGAAAAAGTTAGACCAAGTTTCTTACGAAGCTATAGATATAGCTAATCCACAGAGAGTTATACGGGCGTTGGAGGTCTGTTTGCAAACCGGCCGCAAGTTTTCTGACTGGAAAAGTTCCAAAGAGGGAGAGGGAGCAGGGGCACTTGCAGGCAAGAGCAGAAATTTTGAGATTGAGAAGATAGGGCTTACTATGGAGCGTGAACGGCTCTATAACCGCATAAATCAAAGGGTGGATAAGATGATGCAAGAGGGGCTGTTAGAGGAGGTTAGGGGGCTAAACCATTTCAGATACAAAGATGGGATTTTCTCTCCATCGCTCAACCACATTCCGGCTCTGCGCACAGTGGGCTACCGCGAGCTTTTTGATTACATAGATGGCAGACTCACTTTAGAAGAGGCTATCGAGAGGATAAAAATGAATACCCGCCGCTACGCCAAACGCCAACTCTCCTACTGGGGCAGAGATAAATCTATCAAATGGATAAAACTCTGAGTATCAACTTATAGTAGCTCTGAGCATTATTCCTGTGTTACGGTGTTAGTAACCGTTGGCAACTTCGTTGAGGAATTTTATGCGGATAAGGCGTATCTCCTCCTCTGAATAGTCTCCGCCAAGAGCCTTCATTGCATCTACAACAGAATCGCTCTCCGCCTCCTCCTTAAAGTAGTCATATATATCCTCTATCTTATCCTCATCTATTGTCTGCTTGATGTAATAGTCTATCCTTATTTTGTTTCCGGCAGCCACAATAGATTCTATCTTTGTAAGTAGCTCATACATATCCATATCCTTCATCTTTGCAATCTCCTCCAATGGAACGTGCATATCAATATTATGGAGTATGAAGAGGCTCAGTTTGCTCTTGTCTTCTGCACTCTTTATCTTAACCAAATCGTTAGGGCGGAGTATATCATTCTCCTTTACATATTTGTCTATAAGCTCAACAAACTCTTTCCCATACTTGTTGGCCTTGCCTTCTCCAACTCCTGAGCAGCTTGTAAGTTCCTTTATTGTAATAGGATAGAAGATTGTCATATCTTCCAATGCCGGATCTCCGAATATTACATACGGTGGCAGTTTGAGTCTTTTACCTATATCTTTTCTTAAATCTTTGAGTATTGCCAGCAAGGTCTGGTCTCCGCCTCCGCCGCCCTTCTTGCCCCCTGCAAGCATATCATCGTCAAGCTCATCGCCCTCTCCACTATCCTCAAATTTCCTATCTTCTGTAAGCAGTATTTTATATGGCTTGGCAAGATATTCCTTTCCCTTATCTGTAAGATAGATTAGCCCATACTGCTCTATATTCTTGTATAGCAGCCCGATAACGCAAGCCTGCCGTATAACCGCCAGCCAGAACTTCTCATCTTTGTCTTCAAAGATGCCAAAGAATCGGCTGCTTGTATGTTTATAGGAAGTTGTCATAGCATTGGTTACTCCGCCAAGTATATTTGCAAGGTGCTCTCCCTTAAAGTTCTCCTTCATAGAGCGAATCAGCTGGAACAGAGTAACAAGGTACTCCTTGCCATCGAAGGTAGGCTGCTTGTGGAGGCAGTTGTCGCAGTTGCCGCAATCCTCCTCCTGATATACCTCTCCAAAGTAGTTGAGTAGGCTCTTCCTACGGCACATATTGCTCTCGGCGTAGGCCATTGTTTCTGTAAGAAGCTGTTTACCAATCTCTTGCTCTGCCACAGGTTTGCTCTGCATAAACTTCTCCAACTTAACAATGTCATTAAAGCTGTAGAATGCTATGCACTTACCCTCGCCGCCATCTCGGCCGGCACGCCCTGTCTCTTGATAGTAGCCCTCAAGTGATTTAGGTATGTTGTAGTGGATTACAAATCTTACATCAGGTTTATCTATTCCCATACCAAAGGCAATGGTTGCCACTATAACATCTACCTCCTCCATAAGGAACAAATCTTGGTTGGTTGCCCTTGTTGCTGCATCTAAACCGGCGTGGTATGGTAGAGCCTTAATTCCGTTTACATTAAGCAGTTGAGCAAGGTCTTCCACCTTTTTGCGAGAGAGGCAGTAGATAATTCCGCTCTTGCCCGGATTGCTGAGTATAAACTTAATTATCTCCTTTTCTGTATTCACTTTCGGCCTTACCTCATAGTAGAGGTTTGGTCTGTTGAAAGATGATTTGAATACCTTAGCATTTGCAATGCCGAGGTTTTTAAGAATATCGGACTGCACTTTAGGGGTGGCGGTGGCGGTAAGAGCAATTATGGGAGCTTTACCTATCTCTTCCACAATTGGCTGTATTCTACGGTATTCCGGACGAAAATCGTGCCCCCACTCAGATATACAATGCGCCTCATCTATTGCGTAGAAAGAGATTTTGCACTGTTTGAGCAGTTGTATATTATCATCTTTTGTGAGAGATTCCGGCGCCACATAGAGCAGCTTTGTTATCCCTTTAAGCAAATCTTCTTTAACCTCTTGTATTTGAGCCTTATTTAGAGATGAGTTCAAGAAATGGGCAATTCCCTCTTTACCCGATATAAATCCCCTTATGGCATCTACCTGATTTTTCATAAGTGCAATAAGAGGAGAGATAACTATTGCAGTACCCTCCATAAGTAGTGCTGGAAGCTGGTAACATAGTGATTTACCGCCACCTGTGGGCATCAGTACAAATGTGTTGTTGCCGCCTATCAGGTGTTTGATAATCTCCTCCTGCTGCTGCTTAAAATTAGAAAATCCAAAAAACTCTTTGAGTTCTCTCCTTAAAGCCTCTGACGTAACATTCATTTTCAAAAAATCTCTAAATTTGTAACCAATATAGACAAAAAAAATTTCTTAGCCAAAACTTTTATGAAAAAAGCTAACGGGCAAATTGCGGAACTGGCAAAAAAGGTAATCTCCCAAGAGGCTGAATCTGTGGCAAAACTCTCCGATTTTATAGATGAGCAGTTTTTGGAGGTGTTGGAACTTATATGCAACTCAAAGGGAAGATTGATAGTTACAGGCATAGGCAAGAGTGCTATAATAGGAACCAAGATTGTAGCAACGATGAACTCTACCGGCACCCCTGCAATATTTATGCACGCTGCCGATGCAATACACGGAGATTTGGGAATAATACAGAGCGATGATATAGTTCTCTGCATATCTAAAAGTGGCAACACCCCTGAGATTAAAGTACTTGTGCCACTTATTGCAAGAATGGGAAATAAGATAATTGCAATGGTCTCAAGCACAGATTCTTTTCTTGCACATCACGCAGATTATGTAATACGCTCAACTGTAGAGAAAGAGAGCGATCCAAATAATCTTGCACCAACCTCATCTACTACAACTCAGCTTGTTATGGGAGATGCTATGGCAGTATGTATGCTCCAGATGAGAGGCTTCTCGCAGGAGCAGTTTGCAATGTATCACCCCGGAGGCTCGCTCGGCAAGAGGCTCTATCTGAGAGTGGCAGATGTTATGGATAGCTCCCTTCGCCCATTTGTAGGAGCAGAGGAGAGCATACAGAACACTATTATAAATATCTCGCAAAACCGTCTGGGCGCAACGGTTGTTCTTTCGCAGGCGGAGGAGTTGCTCGGCATTATTACAGATGGCGATGTGAGGCGTATGGTGGAGAGCGGCCGAACCTTAGACAGCCTTGTGGCTAAGGATATTATGTCTTGTAATCCCAAGCAGATAGATATTAACGATATGGCTATAAACGCCTTTAACCTTATGCAGATAAATAAGATAACCTCTGTGGTTGTAATGCAGAATGGGAGATATGCCGGGCTTGTGCATATACACGATATTTTGAGAGAGGGAATAGTGTAATCTCCATCGCGATAGATATAAATAATAAACAGATAGTTATGAAGAACAAAAGGCAAGAGCAGAGAGACAATAATAGCGTAGAAAAAATGAAAGTGGCTGCAAATGAGGAGTTTGATGCAGGGGGAGTGGGAGTGCCTAATGGCAGATACTTTGGAATGCCATTTGAAAACAGCGAGTGCCCTGTGGTGCTAATTTCTGTTCCTTGGGATGCAACTGTCTCATATTCAGAGGGAACTTCCGATGGCCCGGAGGCAATGATAGATGCCTCTGTGCAGGTGGATCTTTACGATGAGTTTATTGCCGATTCCGATACTCTCAAAATTGGAACAGACGAGACAATGATTGATATTAAGGATAATCCCGAAGATGAGTCTGAACTTATGGCTGCCGCAGATTATATAAAACTGCTGAATATGACCGCCCGCCCAAAGGCCAAGCAGGTTATAGATGCTTTGGCGGCCGGAGAAGAGGCTGATGCAGAGCTTATTGCTGAGGTTAACCAGACAAGCGGAGCGGTAAACTACCTTGTGGAGCAGATTTGCAGTTCATACTATAAGATGGGGAAAATTCCGGGGGTTGTAGGAGGCGAGCATAGTGTTAGTTACGGAGCGGTAAAGGCCGCCGCAGCATCGCTCAAGGGTGGCGGACTTGGAGTGTTGCAGTTTGACGCTCACGCAGATTTGAGGGTTGCTTACGAGGGTTTTGAACACTCTCACGCCTCTGTAATGTATAATATAATTAACACAATACCAGAGGTTTCCAAGCTATGTCAAGTGGGGCTCAGAGATTTTTGCCGCCAAGAGCATAATCTTATAAGAACCAATCCCAAAATCAAAGCCTTTACAGATGCTGAGATTGCAGCAAGGCTCTCTGGAACAGATAATTGGAATAATATATGTAACGATATTATAGAATCGTTGCCGGAGAATGTGTATATAAGTTTTGATATAGACGGGTTGGATCCCTCCCTTTGCCCTAATACCGGCACGCCTGTGGCCGGCGGACTCTCATTTCAACAGGCCCTTATTCTGTTGCGCTTGGTAGCCAAAAAGCGCAATATAGTGGGCTTTGACTTATGCGAGGTAGCTCCTGCCGCAAGCGCAGCAAGCGCAGAGAATGAGGAGGTTGCAGAGCCTGTAAATGAGTGGGATGCCAATGTAGGCGCACGCCTTTTGCACAAGCTCTCCCTTTTTGCGGCTATGGGTAAGAGTATGAAGTAGGCACTCCGTTACTATTTCTGTTTTGAAAAATGGCAGCAAAAGATTATATTTGCGCGCCTTTTTGGCGCATTACACAGATTAAGTTTAATAAGTAAAATTTATAGAATTATGAAGTCTATTAAGACAATTCTTTTTGGTGCTCTTGCACTTATGATTGTATCTTGTAACAGCAACAGTGGAAAGTTGCTCCCGGGTATCTCTCAGAAGCAGGTAGATTCTGCAAGTACTGCTATTGGAGTGGCTTTTGCCGGTATGCTTAAAGGTTCAGGTATTGAGACAGTTAACTATGCAAAAATTATGTCTGCTATGAAGGCTGCTATGGCTGGCGACACTACTCTTATGTTCAAGGAAGAGAATGCCGGAATGTATATTCAGGAGTATATGATGGCAACCACCGCAGCTATGGGCAAGGTTAGAGAGCAGGAGGAGAAGGAGTTCTTTGCAAAGAACAAGAATAACGAGGGTGTAATGGAGACAGAGAGCGGTCTTCAGTACAGAATAGATGTACCTGGCAGCGAAGTAAAGCCAACCTCTGATATGGATACTGTAGAGGTTAACTACAAAGGCTCATTGCTCAACGGTAAGGTATTTGACTCTTCATACGATAGAGGCGAGACCGTTAAATTCCCTCTCAATGGCGTTATAAAGGGCTGGACAGAGGGCCTTAAACTTATTGGCGAGGGCGGCAAGGCAACCCTTTGGATTCCTTTCAATATGGCGTACGGAGAGAGAGCTATGGGTCCGGATCTCCCAGCTTACTCAACCCTTCAGTTTGATGTTGAGCTTATAAAGGTAATGAAGTACATTGAGCCTAAACAGGAGGAGAAGAAATAATCCTCTTACTAAAATAAAGGCAAGTCTGCCCTGGCAGACTATATAATGGAGGGGCGCCATAATTTTTGGTGCCCCTCCATTGTTTTTGCGCCTCCCGTTATTCTTTAACAAAGGTAAAAGAAAAAGTTTTGGAAATCTCAAAAACTTTTTCATACCTTTGCCACGTGAATTA
>CADBUS010000117.1 GCA_902797895.1 uncultured Bacteroidia bacterium
CACTCTTAAAGAGCTGTTGAAAAGCGAGGAGGAGCGCGCCCTTCTCCGCTATGATATGCTAAAGGTAATCTTCCCAAACGAAGCCATTGCAGATGGCCTTTCAGATACCTCTGAAAGATTCAGAAACGCAGAGCGAATATGTCAAGAACTTGCTGAAGATGAAGAATCTATAAAGCAGATGTATCTCTATCTTATTAGCTCAGACTACTACCCAAATCAATTAACCGCAGCATACATAGGAGAGAAATATATATGCGGCAGAAAAGAGAGTTGGGAGGATTCCGTTTTTGCAAATAATGTATGCCTTGCAATAGAGCAATTCAACAAAAACAGGCTTGGAGAGAGGGCGGCAGATTTGAATCTCAGAGATATATCTGATATGCCTGCACAACTGCTCCAAAAGGTTGATGATGGTAAATATCAGGTGCTTTTCTTCTACAATACAACTTGCAGCATCTGTACTCAAATGTTGCCAAAGCTAAATCAGCTCTACTCAAAATATGGTTCAAAAGCCAAATTTACAGGTATTTATATTGGAGATAATATTTCATCGCTGAGGAGCTATATTGCTAAAAACAGAATAGGCTGGCGCCAGCTTTGGGGAGGCGAAAATAGAGAGGAGCTTGGCAAAAAATATGATACAGAAACGGTACCACATATCTATCTGCTTAACAGCCAACATATTGTAATTGCTAAAGATATAGATGTCACAGAGCTTGAGAGCTTGCTGCAAAGCAGATAGGAAGAGGATTCTCAAAAATAGAGAGCTATGTTAACAGGCAAATACAGAGAGCTATACAACAAGCTACTTCAAACAATTCCCAAGGAGAGAATGTTTCACGATTCTCTCACAACATTGGCGTTTGGCACAGATGCCTCATTCTATAGGCTTGTTCCCAAGTTAGTTATAAGGGCGCACTCGGTATATGAGGTTAGGGAGATAATTTGCAATGCCAACAGCCTGGAGATTCCTCTTACATTCCGCGCAGCCGGCACATCGCTATGCGGACAGGCCATAACAGACTCTGTGCTTGTGGTTGTGGCAGAGGGCTTTAAGAATTACAGCATCTCCACAGGCGGCGGCTATATAAAACTTGAGCCGGGCATTAGAGGGGCTGTAGCTAACCGTCTGTTAAGCAGATACGGAAAAAAGATAGGCCCGGATCCCGCCTCAATAGATTCTGCTATGATTGGCGGAATTGCCGCCAATAACGCCAGTGGAATGTGCTGCGGAACAAGCCAGAACTCCTATAAGACCATTGCGGATATAAATATAATACTGCCGGATGGAACAGATTTGGATACTGCTGATTTACACTCTGTTGAGCGATTCAAAAAGAGCCACTCCCATCTGATTGAGGGGTTGGAGAATATGGCCCGCAGAGTTAAAGAGAACAGAGAGTTAAAGGAGAGGATAGAGCGCAAGTATAAAATCAAAAATACAACAGGCTACTCACTAAATGCACTTGTAGATTATTCAGATGGTATAGATATACTCAAACACCTGATTATAGGCTCGGAAGGGACGCTTGCCTTTATCTCCAACATCACATACAAGACTGTAGATGACTATAAGAACAAGGCGCTGGCACTTGTTCTATTTCCAAATATAAAGGAGGCTTGCAGCGCGGTGCAAACTCTTAAAAGTATGCCTGTTTCTGCGGTAGAGCTTATGGATAGGGCGGCCATCAAATCGGTTGAGGAAACCCCGGGAATACCTGAGTATCTCAAAACCCTTGGCAATGAGGCTGCTGCACTCTTGATAGAGATTAGAGAGGAGGATAAGCCTTTGCTGATGGGGAGAATTAAAAGAGTGAGCAATGCGCTATCAACATTCCAGACTCTTCATCCATACGAGTTTACGCTTGATACCGCAGAGCAGGCCATACTCTGGAGAGTGAGAAAAGAGACACTACCTACCGTTGCAGGAATGAGAAAGGGTGGCACTACTGCAATAATTGAAGATATATGTTTTCCGATAGAGCATCTTGCTGAGGCAGTTACAGACCTTAGAGAGCTCTTTGACAAAGACGGATACAGTAGTGCGGTGATATTCGGCCACGCTCTTGAGGGAAATCTCCACTTTATGTTCAATCAGAACTTTGGAGAGACAGCAGAGGTGGAAAAATATGCCAAGCTGATGGATGATGTGGCTCAACTTGTTGTAAACAAGTATGACGGCTCTCTGAAGGCAGAGCACGGTACAGGCAGAAATATGGCTCCATACGTACACAAAGAGTGGGGAGAGCAGGCATACAAGCTAATGGTTGAGATTAAAGAATTATTTGATCCTAAGGGTATTATGAATCCGGGGGTTATACTCAACCAAGATAGTCAGATTCATATAAAAAATCTAAAACCGGCAGAGCAGACCACAGCAGAGATAGACAAGTGTATGGAGTGCGGCTTTTGTGAAAAGAGCTGTGTAGCAGAGGGATTCACCTTTTCTCCAAGGCAGAGAGTTGTGGCCATAAGAGAGATAAATCGCCTTAAAAAGAGCGGAGAGCGGCAGGCAGAACTTGCCGATATGGAGAGGGTTTTCGGCTATATGGGAGAAAAGAGCTGTGCTACAGATAGTTTGTGCGCGTTGGCCTGTCCTGTAAAGGTGGATAACGGCAAGCTGATTAAGGAGATGCGCCACCTCTCCCACACCCCAAAACAGGAGAGCAGGGCGGTATGGCTTGCAAACCATTGGAACAATGTAGTATGGTGGATGAGAGCTGCCTGGAACTTTGCATACGCTATGAGAAGGGTGTTTGGTAAAAGAGTTATGGGAGTTTTGGCAGATGGGGCGAGGTGGCTCACTGCAGGTGTTATACCAAAATGGAACAGCAGCTTTCCAAAGGGGGGCGGAAAGATAACAAAGGCTATGATGGGGAGGCCGCAAAGTGCAGAGAGACCGAAGGTTGTATATATGCCAAGCTGTCTAACCCGTTCGCTCGGCCTCTCCAAAGAGAGCCAAAACGCGCTTGCACTCACCAAACTGACAGATATGTTGCTGCGCAGGGCAGGTTACGATGTAATCTATCCGAGGGGGCTCAAAAAACTTTGCTGCGGAATGGCATTCTCCAGTAAGGGGTTTGTAAAGGCAGGTAATATGCTCAGTAATAATCTGATAGCAGCATTGCAAGAGGCATCGGAAAATGGTAAATATCCTATTTTGTGCGATATGTCTCCTTGCCTTTACACCATAAAGAGCAATGCGGAGGATCGCCTGCCTCTCTATGAGCCGGCAGAGTTTGCTTGGAAATACCTTATTCCAAAACTGCAGCTTACAAAGCTGGATGAGAGCGTGGCTGTTTTTGCAGTATGTACAGCCAAAAAACTTGGAGTGGATAATATTCTTGCAGATATTGCAAAGCTCTGTGCCAAAAGGGTTAAGGTTGTGGAGAGCAACTGCTGCGGCTTTGCCGGAGACAAGGGATTCTTTATGCCGGAGCTGAATGATTGGGGATTGAGAAACCTCAAGAGACAGATAGAGGATTGTACGCACGGCTATGCCACAAGCCGCACCTGCGAGATAGGCTTGCAACACCACGGTGGAATAGAGTTCTGCAATATCTTCTACCTGATAGAAAAGGCGAGCAGAATGCAACATTTTTACTAATTTTGCATCATATATATGCCAAGGGGGTGTTCTGGTTTTGACATCTGATTAATTGGCAGGCAAGCGTGCCGAGCGTTGGAAGAGTAGCTCGTTAATATCTAACTTTCAGCCATATAATTGGCAACACTAATGTAAGACTCGCTGCGTAAACTGCTAAGCAGACGCGCTTAATCCTTGAGGCTCAAGGAGCTTCGGACGAGTATCCCGCTCCCTTTTTTTCTTCTTGAATGGAGCATACGGGGTATCATACAAAAGAGGAATGCGGTGGCAGACTCCTTTAATGCCCCCTAAGAAATAAAGGATAAGCTGTCATCTTGCCCGCTTTGGGGCGGGGCGGCAGACGAAAATCAAACCAAAGATACGCACGTAGAAAACCTGTTGGTGGTCTGATTGGACAGCGGTTCGACTCCGCTCACCTCCACAAAAAAAGAGCCTCTTAGGCTCTTTTTTTGTGGAGGTAGGTCGGCTTGCAAGCAAGCCTCCTTTGAAACGCAGCTAAGCTGCGAGGCGGCACTCCGTGCTTATTTACTCCAGTCTATGGGTTCGATGCCGCGGCTGGTGAGGTAGTTGTTGCAGAGTATAAAGTGGCGGCAACCGAAGAAGGCTCCGCCTGCCAGTGGAGAGGGGTGGGCGGCCTCCAAAACCAGATGTTTTGAGCTGTCTATGAGGCTCTTCTTGTTCTTTGCAAAGTTACCCCAAAGCATAAATACAAGCCCCTCTCTCCTTTCTGAAAGCAGGCTTATTACGGCATCTGTAAACTCTCCCCATCCTATTTTACTGTGCGATGAGGCCTCTCCTGCCTTTACCGTAAGTATTGCGTTGAGCAGAAAAACTCCCTGTTTTGCCCAGCCCTCAAGGTTTCCGCCTTTGCCTTGCAGGCTGATTCCCAGGTTATTCTCAATCTCTTTATAGATATTCTTGAGCGATGGAGGGAGTTTTACCCCATCGGGAACAGAAAAACTCAAACCGTGTGCCTGCCCTACATTGTGATAGGGGTCCTGTCCCAAAATAACCACCTTCACCTTATCTAAAGGGGTGAGTTCAAAAGCATTGAATATGAGATTTCCTGGTGGATAGATAACCTCTCCTGCCTCTTTTTTGTTGTGGAGCTCGGCTACAAGAGCTTTGAAATAGGGCTTTTCAAACTCACTTTTAAGCAGCTCTTTCCATTGCTGCTGAATCTTTACATCCATACTATCTTATTGGCTTAACTGCCAGAGTGTTAAAAGATTAATTTGAGTACATCTGCCATAGTGGCTACATACTTGAAAGTAAGCCCTTTTATGTAGATAGGCTTAATATCCGCAATATCCTTTTCATTCTCTTTGCTAAGAATTATTGTCTTTACTCCTGCTCTCTTTGCGGCAAGTATCTTCTCCTTTATTCCTCCAACCGGCAGCACTTTTCCTCTGAGAGTCATTTCTCCAGTCATTGCTACCCCTTTTTTTACGCTCTTATTCATTAAGGCTGAGGCCATTGCGCTAACCATTGTTATACCGGCAGATGGTCCGTCTTTTGGTATAGCTCCTTCTGGAACGTGGATATGTAAATCATATTTCTTAATCTGTGCGGTGGTAAGGCCGAGCTCTTTGGCATTGCTCTTAATCCACTGATATGCAATGGTTGCAGACTCTTTCATTACATCGCCGAGGTTGCCTGTGGTGGATAACATTCCCTTTCCTTCGCTCTTGCTGCACTCCACAAAGAGTATCTCTCCGCCCATCTCTGTCCAAGCAAGCCCTGTAACAACTCCAGGAGCCTCGTTGCCCTTTTGCAAATCGTGATTATTGGTAGGCAGCCCAAGCACCTCTTTGGTCTCCTTTACACCAATGCTCTCAGGTACAGCCTCTTCCTTGGCTACCATAGTGGCGTAGTGCCTTGCAATTTTGGCAATCTGCTTATCCAACTGCCTTACACCGTTCTCTCTTGTGTATTCGT
The DNA here is from genome assembly GCA_902797895.1 of uncultured Bacteroidia bacterium. Classification (GTDB taxonomy): domain Bacteria; phylum Bacteroidota; class Bacteroidia; order Bacteroidales; family UBA932; genus Egerieousia. The sequence goes on from CADBUS010000117.1 coordinate 5,546, forward strand.
CAATTATCTCATTTATAGCCTCTTCTGTTAGGGCAAGCTGCTCTTTTTTCAGGCCGTGTTCAGCTATCTGCTTAGGAACCAGATAGTTCTTGGCTATCTGCAACTTTTCCTCTGCTATGTATCCCGATAGGGGAATCATCTCCATTCTATCTTTGAGCGCCGAGTGTATTGTAGAGATGTTGTTGGCGGTAGCTATGAAGAGAACTCTTGAGAGATCGTAGTCTATATCGAGATAGTTATCGTGAAATGTGGAATTTTGCTCAGGATCAAGTACTTCAAGCAGAGCTGAGGCCGGATCTCCGTGCATTGTGTTGCCAACTTTGTCTATTTCATCCAACACTATTACAGGGTTAGAGGAGCCGCTGCGGTTGATAGCCTGTATGATACGCCCTGGCATAGCTCCAATGTAGGTTCTTCTGTGGCCTCTGATTTCAGACTCATCGTGCAATCCGCCGAGGGAGATTCTGTTGTATTTTCTTCCCAAAGCTCTTGCAATAGATTTTCCGAGCGAGGTTTTTCCTGTTCCCGGAGGGCCATAAAGGCATATAATAGGAGATTTCATATTCTCGCGCAGCTTTATAACTGCCAGAAACTCAATAATTCTCTCTTTTATCTTTTCAAGTCCGTAGTGGTCTTCATCCAAAACCTGCTGGGCGTGTTTGAGATCTAAATTATCCTTTGTGGTGTAGTCCCAAGGTAGATTGGCAAGCAACTCCAAGTGGCTCAATTCTACATTAAAATCGGGAGTGTTGGGATTCATCTTCTCCAATCTTGCAATTCCCTTTTCAAACTCATCTTTGGCATACTTAGGCCATTTCTTGCCCACTACCTTTTTGTGCAAATCTCTCACCTCCTTTATATTACCATTCATACCAAGCTCTTCCTGTATGGTTTTGAGCTGGTTGTTCAGGTAGTACTCCCTCTGCTGCTGATCTATCTCGCTCTTTACCTTCTGCTTAATATCGTTCTTAATCTTCTGCAGCTCAATCTGTTTGCCAAGTACAGAGAGCAGTTTGTAGCCCCTCTGTTTAAGGTCGCCCTCCTCAAGCAGTGCTATTTTATCTGCAAGCCCCTCGCTATCAACACTCATAGAGATAAAATTGACCAAAAACTCAAACGAGTCTATGTTTCTGATGGCAAATTCAGCCTCTGCCGGAAAATTGGAGGATTGCTTTATAAGCTGCTTGGCATAATCCTTAATGGTCTCTCCAAGTGCAACCACATCTGTATCTTCCTTTTGCGGCATAGTATCTTCCAGATGCTCTACGGTGGCTATCATATATGGCTCAACTGCAATAACATCCCTCATTTTCATCCTCTTTATGCCCTGCAGTACGGCGGTTATTACGCCATCTGGCATCTCTATGATTTTTAGGATTTTAGCACTTGTTCCTATCGGAAACAAATCCTTTTTATGCGGCTCCTCAACACTTGAGTCTATCTGGGTTACGGTACCTATAATCTTGGAGCTCTTGTTCATAGCCTTGGCCAATTTTATAGATTTCTCCCTCCCGATAGCAACAGGCAGAATAGTGCCCGGAAAGAGCACAGAATCTCTGAGCGTAAGTATAGGGAGAGTCTGAGGCACCTCAATCTGATCCAGCTTGGAGCTTGCCTCAATACTCATAACAGGTAATATGCTGATTTCTGAGTTTCCCATCTTGTTAAAAAATAAATCGTCTTTAAACATAATTCCTCCTACTAAAACATTACTTGCCAAAATGGCACATTATTCTGAATATGCCATTGTAGTCAATCTTTGTGCCAAAGATTTTTTTAGATAAAATGTCAGAAAATTGGGCTTTTGAAGCCAAAAATAAAGTGGTTGCGCCCCCAATTATTGACACCATAGCCAAAATTTATGACAATATCGTAGTATGAGACTATATCTATTGCGGCTCCCCATCCGGCAAGAAATTTATTGGGATATTTGTTGCCGATGAACTGATTTTTACTCCATACATAGCCGAAATCGCTCATTACTTTACCATAAATTGTAATGTGCGGCCTGTTTATCTTCCTCCACTTTGGGAAGAGCCCCAAATAGAAGCTCTTTTTTGGGAGAATCAGATAGCTCAGAGAGTTGTTTTGAGTTATAAAGTGCTCTCCGTCAATTACATATAGCTCAAAGCCGCAAATATTTGCATTGCCATACCCCACAGCTTTGTTGTAGATATATGCATTTCTGTTTTTGGCGGAGGCGGAGAGCTTGATTCTGGAGCTCCAAAACCATCGCTGAGAAACAGGGCTATAGTACTGCATATCCATAGTTGCGCGGCCATATCTGAAACTGAACGAGTTGGCCTGTTCAAGATGAAGTTCGCCGCCAATCATAAAGCCTGTGGTAGGGTAGTAGATATAGTCTCTTTGGTCATAAGTAAAGTTGTAGGTTAGGGCGGTAACATCTCTTTTCAATCCGCCGTTACCCCAATATTCCTTGTTTGCCTCAAGCAGGGTATTATCTATCTTCTGGTGTGAATATGAGAGGTTTAGTGAATGGCGCGTTCTTATGTCTGGCCTGAAGGTGATGCTTGCATTTGCACCTATAGTGCTATAGATGGTGTGCTGCGATGAGAGTTGGAGAGGCTTGTCGTTTATGGTGATATAGTCTGCGTGCTTGTTTGAAAATGTCTCAAATTCAGCCGCCAGATACCATTTTTTATAGCGTCCTATGGGAACCCTGCTATATTTGATATTACCTCCTCTCTCCCAACCGAATTTTCCTCTAAGCTCAAGTTTATGCCCCAGTCCGAACATATTGGAGACCTTTATCCCTCCAACATAGGTAATTCGCTTCCAGTCCATCTTCTTTACCCAGGAGCTCATATTGCGGTCCTCCAGTCTCATTTCAAACACCGGCCAAGTGTACCATCTCTCCTCCAAGGCAATATCTACTCTAAAAGAGGTGCAAAGAGTATCGCGATGCAGCTCTATAAGGCTTATTTCCACGCTATTAAATAGCGATGTGTTCATAAGATTCTCTTTGCCCTGCAGCACCTTGGTGCGCAGACTCTCCATAGAGATAGTATCTCCAACAGCAAAGGGGAGCTCCCTTCTTATTATCTTGCTTTGGGTTTTAAGGCCGTCTGTAATAGAAATCTCTGAAATAGAGGCATTTTGCCCGGCAGCAACAGAGCAGGTAACAAACAGCAATATGGAGATAAAAACTCCTTTCATCTAATACTCTCATTCTCAACTAAACGCCAAATATATGTAAAGTTGCTCCCAATTGACAAAAAAAGATACTACTTGCTTGAAATTTTTGAAAATCATTTGTTTGATTGAAAAAAAAAATATACATTTGTGCCCAGAAAAAAATATTAACCAAATTAATTACTTTTAATTATGACTAAATCTGATATCATCAATGAGGTTGCTAAGCAGACTGGCTTAGAGAAAGTAACCGTAGCACGTGTTGTTGAGGGTTTTATGACAACAGTTAAAGGTTTCCTTGGCAAAGGTAAGAACGTTTACCTCCGTGGCTTTGGTTCATTCGTAATCAAGAAGCGCGCTAAGAAGACTGCAAGAAACATCTCAAAGAATACAACAATGGTTATCCCTGCTCACAACATCCCTGCTTTCAAGCCTGCAAAGGTATTTATGAGTGGTGTTAAGGGCGGTAGAAAATAATTTACTATGCCAAGCGGAAAGAAAAGAAAAGGACATAAGATGGCTACTCACAAGCGCAAGAAACGCCTTCGTAAGAATAGGCACAAGAAGCGCAAGTAGTGGTTCATCGCTAAGTTGAAATTAATCTAAAGCAGAAATATCTCTGCTTTAGATTAATTTTTTTGAATAATGCAGAAGGATTTAATAATAGATGTAGCTCCGGCGCAGGTAACCATAGCTCTACTGGAGGATAACAGATTGGTAGAGCTGAATAATGAGCAAAATTCTACGGCTCAAGGTTGCGGTCTCGGTGATGTCTATCTGGGAAGGGTTAGGAAAGTAATGCCGGCTCTCAATGCCGCATTCGTAGATATTGGAGATAACAAAGATGCCTTTATACATTATCTCGATCTTGGTCTAAACTTCAAAGCCTCAGACTATTTCGTGAGGCAGATAAATACCAATAGAGATATAAAAGCCTTCTACTCAAACCTCAGAATAGGGCCCTACTTGGAGAAAGAGGGTAAAATTGAAGAGGTTCTCTCTCAAGGCCAGCAGATTATAGTTCAGATAGTTAAGGAGCCTATCTCCACCAAGGGGGCGAGGCTTACCGCAGAAATATCTATAGCTGGCAGAAATATAGTGCTGATACCATTCTCTGAAAAGGTAAACATATCTCAAAAAATCTCCTCCAAGGAGGAGAAGCGCCGCTTGGAGAATCTTGTACGCAGCATATTGCCAAAAAACTTTGGAGCAATAATCAGAACAGCTGCAGAGGGAAAGAAAGCGGCTGTTTTAGATTCGGAATTACGCTCTCTGATAGAGAGGTGGGAGAATGGTTGCAAAAAGCTCGTAGGAGCAAAGCCGCCGCAGTTGCTCTTTACAGAAAAGAGCAAGGCCACCACAATTCTCAGAGATCTGCTCAACGACTCTTTTACTAACATTGAGGTAAATGACGAGGCAACCTACAATGAGATAAGAGATTATATAAAATCAATTGTTCCGGAGAAGGAGAAAATCGTAAGACTCTATAAAGGCAATAAACCAATTTTAGATGCCTTTGACATAAGAAGGCAGATTAAGGGAGCGTTCGGAAAAGTTGTTCCAATCCGCCACGGTGCCTATCTTGTAATTGAACATACAGAGGCACTTAATGTAGTGGATGTAAACAGCGGAACCAGAATCAAGAAGGGGGTAGATCAGGAGGATAATATCTTTGAGATAAATGTAAATGCTGCGGATGAGGTTGCAAGGCAGATGAGGCTCAGAGATTTGGGCGGTATAGTTATCATAGATTTCATAGATATGGATAACAATGAGAACCGTACCAAGCTCTTCAAGCATATGCAGGAGAAAATGAGGAGCGATAGAGCTAAACACAACATATTGCCACTCAGCAAGTTCGGCCTTATGCAGATAACCCGCCAGAGGGTGCGCCCGGCAACAGAGATAAAGGTAAACGAAACCTGCCCAATGTGCCACGGCACAGGAGAGATAGCTCCGAGCCTATTGGCAGACGAGGCTGTAGAGCGCCAGTTAGCTTACTATGCAAAAGAGAAGAAACTCTCCTCTTTTGTGCTTAAAACCAATCCTTTGCTTGAAGCATATCTTACAAAAAAGAGCGGACTTTTTGGTAAATCCATACTTCAGAGATGGAAGAAAAAGTACTCATCTTCTATTAAGGTAGAGGCAGATTCAGACCTAACCCTGCTTCAAGCAGTGTGGTGCAACAAGAGTGGAGAGCCTTTGGAATAGTAACGTTCTCACTTTTTTTTGATTTTTTTTTCGGCCCTGCAGTTATCTGTGGGGCCGTTTTATTAAAAAAGTGATATTTTTTTTTGCAAAATATTTGGATGTAACAAAAAGTTATGTACCTTTGCAACCCGTTTCGCGGAAGTTACTCC
>CADBUS010000118.1 GCA_902797895.1 uncultured Bacteroidia bacterium
ATGGCTCTATATCTCAATGGAGTACTTTAAGCAGAAGATTAAAAAGGGAGAGGTGGGCTCATCGGCTATGCCACACAAAGTTAATCCAATAGATTTTGAGAACGCTGAGGGTAACCTCGGCATAGCAAACGCGATCTTTGAACATCTTGCATCAAAGCTCCCTATCTCAAGGCTACAGAGAGATTTAACCGATTCTACAGTTCTTAGAAACATCGGAGTTCCTATTGCTCACACAATTATAGCGCTAAAGTCTCTAAAAAAAGGGCTTGGAAAGTTGATTCTCAACAAAGAAAAACTCTATGCCGATTTAGAAGAGAATTGGGCCGTTGTGGCAGAGGCTCTTCAGACCATACTTCGCAGGGAGGGTTATCATAAACCATACGAAACCCTAAAAGAACTCACAAGAGTAAATTCAAAAATAACTGCGGAGAGTATAAAGAGATTTATTGGCACCCTTAATGTTAGTGACAAGGTTAAGAGAGAGATGCTCGCCATAACTCCACACAATTACACAGGAATTTAGTATTTTGCCCCTACTGAGTTACTTGGCAGGTTCTACCACATAAACATCCTCTCCATCCTTATGGAAGAGGTAGTGTTCGCGCGCAAAAGTTTCAAGACTGTCTTGGTTGGAGGTCAGCTCGTTAAGATTCTCCTCCGCCCTCTTTATTGCCTCTTTGTAGTGCTGCTTCTGCCTGTTCTGCACAGATATCTGTTTAAGATCTTTGTACCACACAAAGAGATTGTTGGTGTCCAAAAATAGAATCCACACCACAAAGAGCAGAGTTACAATAAGATACTTATTCTTCACCACCCTTAATATGGGGCCAAAGAATCTGTTTTGAGAGATCTTTTTCATAAACGGCTCGCTCTTTTTTACTATTTTTACGCAGTTAAACATACAAATTTAGGAAATAATATGAAACCAACACTTCTTATTATGGCCGCCGGAATGGGTAGCAGGTATGGCGGGCTAAAGCAATTAGATGGCGTAGGCCCTAAAGGTGAGACTATTATGGATTTCTCTATTTACGATGCCATACATAGCGGATTTCAAGATGTTGTATTTGTTGTAAGAGAGAAATTCCGCACAGAGTTTGAGCAGAAGGTTGCAGCCAAATATAAAGGCAAAGTACCATATACAATAGTTACTCAAGAGCCGGACAATCTACCAGCCGGCTTTAAGCCAAAGCAGCCAAGAGAGAAGCCTTGGGGTACAGGGCAGGCGGTAATATCTGCTGCAGAGGCTATTACAGGGCCTTTTGCAGTTATAAATTCAGACGATTTCTATGGCCGCAGTTCTTTCAAATGCCTTGCGGATTATCTGAGCGGCCTTAAAGATGGGGCCAAAGGAGAGTTCTGTATGGTTGGTTTCAAACTGAGCAACACCCTCTCTGAATCTGGCTCCGTATCGCGAGGAATATGCACCGCAGACAAGAATGGAAATCTGCTTAAAGTTGAGGAGCATACAAATATCCGCAGAGAGAGCGGTAAAATTTTGGGAGAGGATATGAGCGGAGTTGAGCGTGGTTTAGAGCCTGATACTTACACCTCTATGAATATGTGGGGATTTACGCAAGACTATATGCTCTCTTCGCAGAGGCTATTTGAGCAGTTTTTGAGGCAGAATATAGATGAGCCTAAAAAGGAGTTCTATGTGCCAAGCGTGGTTAGCTCTATGATTGAGAGCCAAGAGGCAGCCGTTAAAATTCTCTCTACTCCCGACAGTTGGTTTGGAGTAACCTACAAAGAGGATAGAGATAAAGTTGTTGCAAAGCTAAAGCAGATGACAGAAAAGGGGATTTATCCATCGCCACTATTCTGAGCGCAGCACCTGTCATTCTGAGCGATAGCGAAGAATCTTTATAATGTAGTTTTTGGGAGTGGCTCTGCGTCTAATGGGCAAAGAATTCAAAAAAATAGAATAACATTTAATAGTAATTTTTATGGAGATAACAGACAAACCTAAATACTATCTGCCCGGTCTTGGCCAAAGTTGGCTTGTGGTGGCTGTTCTTATTGGAGGCAGTATTGTGGCAGGAATAGTCGCAGCAATAATTGGTGTAGTAAAGAATATGAGCTTCGATTACTTTACCAACAACAATTTTGCCCTGCTCTATGCTATGCAGATGGTGCTCCCATTTCTGTTTATATGGCTTATGGGCTATAACCGTAGTAGAGAGCCATTTGCAGAGAGCGTCAAGATAGATAAGCCCCATATCGGCAAGTTCAATTTTATCACCCTCGTGATAGTTCTTATTGTGGCAACTTTTGCAACTATGCTGCTGCTCGATCCTTTCAACGAGATTTTTGAGATGCCCGATATTTTTAAGGATATGTTCAAAAATGCAGGCAATAACCCAATAGATACGCTTATAGGAGTAGCCATATTAGCCCCTCTGTGTGAGGAGTTTATATTAAGAGGCACTATCGAGAGAGGACTGCTTGCAACATATAGGAGCAAAAAGAGCGGCCCACTGAAGGCTATACTCTGGAGCGCATTTTTGTTTGCTCTTATACACCTGAACCCTTGGCAGGCTGTGGCCGCCTTTGCAGTTGGCTGCCTAATCGGCTGGGTATATTACAGAACACACAGCATTTGGGCTGCCATATTCATACACTTTGTAAATAATTTCTCTGCCATAATCCTCTTTTTGATCTACCCTAATTTAGATCCCGAGGCCACTACCAAGCAGATAATTGAGGCAGAGACAGGCAGTACCACCCTCTATTGGGCTATGGTTGCAGGCGGAGCAGTGTTGCTCGCCCTCTGCATCTACTTGCTGAACAAGTATTTACCTAAACGCCCACAGAGCTTTGTGCCCCAGAAGAAAGAACTTATTGCAGAAGGTGCTGAATAGTGAAGAGTCTGTAAGCACTCCAACCGACTGAAGGGCAGTGTGTCATGAAGCAGATCGGAGCCTTGCATATTCCCAGCCGAGCGATCTGACGAAGGTCAGCTAGTCGAGGATGGGAACTATGCAGGCGGAGCAAGCGAAATAGATTCTTCGCTGCGCCCTTCGGCAAGCTCAGGGCAGGCTTCAGAATGACAGAGAGCAAACTAAGAAGAAAGAAACAGATAAATATGAAGAAATTATATCCGTTAAAGTTTGAGGATAGCTGCAACCAAGAGGCCGTTGTAACCAATGGTTTTTTGGCAGAGAACAGCCTGGAAGATATTGTAGATACCTATCTTGGTAATCTATTGGGAGATAAGGTTTTCAGGGCCTTTAGAGGGCTATTCCCGATAGCTGTTGAAATATGCGACATATTAAAGCAAAGCCATTTGGAGCCTATCAATCTATGCCCAAACAATGAGATTGCAGAGCAGAGATATGGTTGCCAGGGCAA
>CADBUS010000119.1 GCA_902797895.1 uncultured Bacteroidia bacterium
AACTCTCTAATTAGTAAGAATAAAGGGCGTATAACAAAAGAGTGCTTTTCCAAGAGGGAGCAGGGAGAGAAGATAGAGCTTATACAGGCAGCAGATGCGCAAAAAGAGGCGGATTATGTAGCCTCATATATCAAAAGCCAAATGTATAAAAATAGGGTAGGATATGAGAGCTTTGCGATACTCTACCGTACTAATGCTCAGAGCCGTTTGATGGAGGAGGCGCTTAGGAAAAAGAATATGCCCTATAAGATTTATGCCGGCCACTCTTTTTACGATCGTGATGAGATTAAGCGTATGATTTGTTATTTGAGGCTGATAATGAATCCATTGGATGATGAGGCTTTCAAAAAGACGGTGAACTATCCACACAGAGGAATAGGGGCTACATCTATGGAGCGGCTTATAGCTGCTGCTCAGGCAAGCGGAAAATCGCTAACTCAGGCGGTAATGGAGTTAACTCCGGAGCAGCTCAACATAAAGGCTGCAACTCTCTCAAAGATAAAGGATTTTGCTGCCAAGGCAGATAGTTTGCGGACTGATGTTATGAAAGAGGATACATATACTATCGCGATGAGAATGGATATCCTCTTTGGAATAACCGAGGCGTTGAGGCTTGATACCTCTATTGAGGGGCAGAGCAAGCTGGATAATGTACTTGAGCTTTTCAACTCTATAAAGAAATTTGTGGAGGAGGGTAATGAGGAGTTTGGTAAATATTTGAGGGAGGAGCAGGAGTTTGCCGCAGAGCAGGGAAGTGCCTATGTGGCAGACGAGTATATTATTCCACAGGTAGTTACATTAGATTTATACCTACAGAATATAGCCCTTATTGCAGATTCAGATTCTGCCCGTAGGAGTTCGGAGATAAGTGAGCCTGCTGCAAGCGCAGATAAGGATTTGGAGGCAAACAGAATCTCACTAATGACAGTTCACTCTGCAAAGGGATTGGAATTTCCCTATGTATTTGTACTTGGAATGGAGGAGAGTCTCTTTCCACTCTATACCTCCTCCGGTGTGGCATTGGAGAAGGAGATTGAGGAGGAGCGCAGACTTTTCTATGTGGCTCTCACCAGAGCCGAGAACGGCGTGTGGCTCTCTTTTGCAAGGTCAAGAATGCGTAATGGCAGTTATGTGAACAATCGCCCGAGCCGCTTTATAAAGGAGATAGATAAATGCTTTATACTCAATCCGTTATCAGATGAGGTGTGCCATAACGCTTCTCACACTACTACTTCTTTTGGAGGAGTTTGGAGTTCGGGCTTTAATACCAATACAAGGCCGAGTAGGGCAAGTGGCCTTTCATCGGGCAGCAGATACTCTTCTTCCTCTTCCTCTGCTGCGTTTGCCCCTAAGCCATCTGTATCGTCATCATCATCATCATCATCATCTTCTTCTTCTTCTTCGTTTGCAGCTACTTCTGCAGCAGCTCAGCCAAAGAGGAGAGATGAGAATTTTGTGGCCGATGCTCCAATAAAGATGAAGGCCGGAATGAGAGTTGAGCACGAGCGTTTTGGGTTTGGACAGATTCTCTCTGTAACGGGTAACGCAGGAGACCTTAAAGCGGTGGTGGAATTTGAGCAACACGGCCGCAAAACCCTGCTTTTGAAGTTCGCAAGAATGCGTATTGTATAATTTAGTACCAAATTTGTATAAAATTTAACCAAAAGCATTGTTGAAATAGTTTCTTTTTTGTTAACTTTGCAGCGGTTTTTCATAGTTTAAGTTTAGGTTGAGAGACCTACTCTTTGGTCTCAAAAAGGGATTGCTTGGATAAGCAGTCCCTTTCTTCTTTTTTAGAATTACAGTCTAATCTGCCCAACTATCATTTAGCATCTGCTTTGACATCAATTATCCGAGTATAAACGGGTAAATGCGGATAAACTTACTCTACGGCTTGCAAAAGGCAATAATCGGTTTTTATATTGCGGCAGAAATATAAAACAGAAAGAGTATTATGTGTAAGAGATTGTATGTTAGTTGTTTGATGATGATTGTGGTTGTTCTGAACAGCTCCTGTATCAGAGTTTTGGAAACCCCTCAAAGTGAGGAGGAAGACCAGAAAGATAAGCTCGCTTGTTTGGTTTTCAGATTAGACAGCGATGCCTATGATGATACGGAGGAGTATGTTCAACAGCTTTATATTCAGGGCAATGCAGCTATTCCTTCTGCCTTGCTTGACACCTCAAAATATCTGCTTAAAATTACAAACAGCTCCGGTAAGGTGCTCTATGACAGCCTTTACACAGCTCGCCCAAGCGAGTTATATGTAAAAGCCGGCAACTACAAGATAAGTCTGCGCTCCTCAGACTATAGAGAGCCTAACGAGAGCTATCCGCTATTTGGAGAGGATAAAACCATAAAGGCTATTGCAGACAGTACTATGACTGTAAGTTTGATTGCAAGGCAGATGACTCCCGGGGTGAAGTTTGAATTTACATCGGGATTCAAGAATTATTTTAGAGGCAACGGAATATATCTGCATCGCGACACAATGTTGTATAAATACCTATATAACAGGAGCCAATATGTCTATTTCTATCCAGGAACAATATCTGTAAAATACAAGAACAAAGATGAGTTTCCAAACCGTACTCCACCGGACAAGCCAAAATATGAAGATACTCTGATTTTCAAAAAGAAGATAAGGGCAGATGAGATGGTAACAATAAAACTTGATTACGATTTATCCAAAGTTGCAACGGGAGCTTTCTCTATAAAGATAGATACGCTACGTATCTGGAACTGGGAACATTACAATGTGCCTGGCATAGCTCCATACGGCTGTCAATCTGTACTTTATGCGCAAAAGCATATAGGAGATACCATCTGTGTCTTTGGCTATATTGTTGGCACAGAGGCCTCTTCTTCCACTTTTGTAAAGCGCCCGCCTTTCAGCTCCAAAACCCATATAGTTATAGCAAGCCAAGATTGGCAGAGCCTCAGGGAGAAGACTTTGGCGGTGGAACTATCGGGAGGAGCAATAAGAAAAGAGCTGAATCTTGTAGATAACCCCACCCTCCACAAAAAGCCGATTGTGGTAAGAGGCGTTGTAGCAGACTCTTACTTTAGTCACCCGGGATTAAAGCACGTTACTTTTTACAAAATCCTCACCGGCAAAAAGAAAGAAACACTACCTTTGTGGTGATATGGAAAAAAACTATTTTGCTCACCCGAGTGCGGTGATAGATGAGGGTTGCACTATTGGCAGCGGCACAAAAATATGGCATTTCTCACATATAATGGAGGGGGCTGTGGTTGGCGAGTGCTGCAATATAGGCCAAAATGTAGTGATCTCTCCAGAGGTTGTTCTTGGCAGAAATTGCAAGGTGCAGAACAATGTATCTCTCTATACCGGAGTGATTTGTGGAGATGATGTCTTTTTTGGCCCCTCCTGTGTATTTACAAATGTGATAAATCCGCGTAGCAGTGTAAACCGCAAAGAGGAGTATCAGCAGACTCATATCGGAAACGGAGCAACCATAGGAGCCAATGCTACTGTTGTTTGCGGTAACTCCATAGGCGAGTATGCTTTTATAGGGGCCGGCGCTGTGGTTACCAAGAATATCCCTCCATACGCGCTTGTTGTTGGTAATCCTGCAAAGCAGATAGGTTGGATGAGCGAGCGCGGTTGCCGTCTGAACTTCAAGAAGGAGAAAGATGGCTCATATATTGCTGTTTGTGAGGAGAGTGGAGAGCGCTACAGGCTCTATAACCATACAGTTTACAAGATTACGCCTCAATAAGATTACGCCTCAATAAGATTACGCCCCAATAAGATTACACATCCCAAAGATTGGATTTAGCCCAGTTGCGGGCATATACCCTTAGTCCGGGAATCTCTTTTCCTCTTATCTGCGCTATTCTGTACTCTCTGCGTATAATAGGGTAGTCCTGCAGTTCTGTAACCTGAACAGGGCATACTATCTTTCTCTGTAATAGTTTAGTAATCTGGCTCTTCCAAAAGAATGAGACCATAGGCATAGCAGATAAGGAGCCACCTTTGCCGTACTCAACCAGAAACTTTATTGCAGCAATGGGATCTGTCATCTTTGCAGATATATTCAACTCTTTGGCAGTCAGATTGCTGCCTGATAGTATAGAACTAATTGCAGTAGAGGTCTCTATGTCTCCATCGTAAAGCAGCAGTTTTATGTCTGCCATATCGTAGTATCCCTCTTCGTTCAATCCCCTGCTACCTACTGCCATAAGGGTATCTGTAAAGAAGAGGCTTTCCACTATATCGGAGGCCGGATTATCTTCCCTTGGGCTCTGCTTGTCTGCCACGCTAACAGCTATATCTATCTCTCTATTTAAGAGAGAGTCCGCCAATTTGTTGGATGTTATTATGCTGCTGTGGAGGGTGGCATTCGGAGAGAGGCGGCAGTAGTCGGCAGCAAACTCGGAGTAGATTCCGTAATAGATTGCAGCCGGCATTCCTATATGAAAAGTGCTCTCGGTAACATTGCTGAGCAGCTTACCCTCACTCTCCATCTGTGAGTATAGCTCCAAAATTTTAACAGCTTTCTCCAACAGCATTTTGCCGGCATAGGTGAGAATAAGAGAGCGCCCGCTACGTGTAAAGAGCTTAACCTTGTATTGCTGCTCAAGTGCTTGAATATGCTTGGTAACAGCAGGTTGACTTATATCAAGCTCCTTTGCCGCCTCCGTATAGTTGAGGGTTTGGGCACATATTTCAAAAACCTTGAGCCTAAAATCCATACTGCCAAAGTTACAACTTTTTGCAAAAAGAGTTTGCATATTTGAAAAAGATATATACCTTTGCACTCCCAAAACCAATGGTGCGTTAGTTCAGTTGGTTAGAATACATGCCTGTCACGCATGGGGTCACGAGTTCGAGTCTCGTACGCACCGC
>CADBUS010000120.1 GCA_902797895.1 uncultured Bacteroidia bacterium
AGGCATATTATTACTCCATCGTTCAGCTTTAATCTGCAGCCGGAGATGGGCACAAGAGCCAACGGATACAGAACGCTTGAATACGTAGATGAGAGCGGAGTTCCGCGCTCCGTAGTGTATAACAAATATAGCGGACAGCTCTATGGCCCTCCGGGAATGGGAAAGAGCGCAGGTATGAGCTTCCAATTCGGCAATACGCTTGAGGCAAAAGTACGCTCTCAAAGAGATACCACAGGCAAAGGAGTCAAGAAAATAAAGCTGATAGACCAACTGAATATAAACGGCTCTTACAACTTTTTGGCAGACTCGCTAAAACTCTCAAACATAGGAGTTTCATTAACTACCACCATATTTGGCAAGATGGCAATAAGCGGAACTATGAACTTAGATCCCTATGCAATAAACTCACAGGGAGTAAGAATCAACAAGCTCAATATTGCGCAAAAAGGGTTCAAGCTCTTTAGGATGACCAACGCCAGCATATCCACATCGTATAACTTCTCCGGTGCAGGAACAAGCTCGCTTGGAGCAGACTATACTCCGCAGGGAGGGATAACGCCTACCAGAGCCGGCAGCAATGTTGCGGAGAGCTCCTACCAGAGAGTCTATTACCACCCTATTACAGGAGAGTTTATACCCGGCGGCTGGGTTTATTACTACGACCCCAGTATGCCTTGGAGCGTAAACCTCAGCTTCAGCTACAACTATTCAAAGAGCTATATGGTTGTAAATCAGAACCTCACCACACGCAATACCCACAATATGACTTTGGGAATAAGCTCGCAATTGCAGATATACAAAGATTTGAGCGTTATGCTCAATACCGGAGTAGATCTTACAAAAATGAAGCTCACCACAACGCAGCTCTCCGGCTCATTCAAAATCCACTGTTTTAATATCTCCTTCTCTTGGATTCCTAATGGAAAGTGGGAGAGTTGGAGTTTCAGAATAAGTGCAAACGCATCTGCACTTGCAGACCTACTGCAATTCAAAAAGAATGCAAGTTACTGGGACAATTAACATTACACAACTTATAGAAACAAAAGCATTATGGCAAACCTACAAACAGAGAGAGAAAACCTTAAATATCTCAGACTTTTAAGCGAAAAGTTTCCTACCGCAGCAGAGGCGGCAACAGAGATTATGAATCTGAAGGCAATTATGAGCCTGCCAAAGGGAACAGAGTATTTTCTTGCAGATATACACGGTGAGTATGAGGCATTTATACACGTGCTCAAGAATGCCTCGGGTAGCATAAGAGAGAAGGTTAACGACCTCTTTTCAACCACTATGAGCAAAGAGGAGATAGATGATTTATGCACCCTTATCTACTATCCAAAGGAGATTATTGCACTAAAGAAGAAAGAGTTTGGCATTGCTGAAAATCAGCGCTCGGCGGAGTTTGATACCTGGAGCCTTACCGCCATCACCCAGCTTATCAAGGTATGCCGCAAAGCCGGTGCAAAATATACCCGCTCAAAGGTGAGAAAGGCACTCCCATCGCAATACAGCTATATTATGCTTGAGCTTATGCACGAGAACTCATCAGATAGCAACAAGAGCGAGTATCTACAGAGCTTGTATGATGCTATATTGGAATCTACTGAAGCAGAGGATATTATAGTAGCATTTGCAGAAACAGTGCAGAAACTTGTTATAGACCATCTGCATATTATAGGAGATGTGTTTGACCGCGGCCCGGGAGCAGAAATTATTATGGACAGGTTGCTCACCTATCACCATCTTGATATTCAGTGGGGTAATCACGATATGCTCTGGATGGGAGCCGCCAACGGCAACCTTGCCTGCATTGCAAATGTGGTGAGAATTTCTCTCAGATATGCCAACCTGAACACTCTACAAAACGGCTACGGTATAAATCTGCTGCCGCTATCGCTTTTAGCCTCTGAGGTTTATAAAGATGATGACTGCGCACCGTTTTGGCCAAAGATGGGCAAAGGGGGCTCCGAAACCTACGACGATAAGAGCGCTCTGCTTGTGGCAAAGATGCACAAGGCTATATCCATAATACAGTTCAAACTTGAGTATGAGCTTATTAAGGCTCACCCTGAGTATAATATGGAGAGCCGTAACCTGCTCCATACCATTGCAGACAAGGATTGCCCTACCGTTACAAGTAGCGCACCATATCAGCTTACCGAGCAGGAGAGCGAGGTTATAAGAAAACTTGCCGTATGCTTCAAAAAGAGCTACAAGCTCCAAAAACATATAGACTTTATGTATCAAAAGGGAAGCCTCTATCTCTGCTGCAACAACAACCTGCTCTTCCACGCCTCAATTCCAATGAACGAGGATAAGAGCTTTAGGCAGGTACTTGTTCCGTCTGAGAGCAAAGGGAAGTGGGAAACCTACTGCGGCAAAGCACTTTACGATAAGATAGACGAGACTGTGCGCCGCGCTCGCAAAGAGTTCAAAAAGGCCAACAAGAATATGGGCAGAGAAAGCACCGCGGAGCTTAATACAGATTTGATAGACTACTTCTGGTATCTTTGGTGCGGCCCTGACTCTCCGCAGTTTGACAAGAGCGCAATGACCACATTTGAACGCTACTTTAATGAAGATAAAGCAACCCATCACGAGGAGAAAGGCTACTACTATAAGTACAGAGTGGAGGAGAGCGTTTGTGTAGATGTACTAAAAGAGTTTGGGTTGCAAGGGCCTGATGCACATATAATTAACGGCCACGTTCCGGTAAAGGCCATAAAAGGCGAGCTACCTGTTAAGGCAGATGGTAAGCTGATGGTGATAGACGGAGGATTCAGCAGAGCATACCAATCAAGTACCGGAATAGCAGGCTATACGCTTATCTTCAACTCGCAGGGATTGCATATTGTAAAGCACAGTCCGTTCACAAGTATTGAGAGTGCAATAAAGAATCACGATGATATTGTAAGCTCCTCAGTAGTACGCTCTCACAGCTCTCACAGGATGAGAGTAAGAGATACCGATACCGGCAAACTGCTCAAAATGCAAGCCGATGATTTGCAAATGCTACTCGACGCATATCGTCAGGGCCTGATTCAAGAACGCGGATAATGATAAAAGATTCTGAGCGATAGCGAAGAGTCTAATTTGCAGAGAGACCTTGACTTTAAGGTTAAGAAGATATTAGAAACAGATAAATAGACCTTTATGAAAAAGATACAAGTAGCACCATCGATGCTCTCGGCAGATTTTGCAAATCTGGCAAAAGATATAGAGCTTGTAAACCAATATGCAGATATAATCCACTTGGATATAATGGATGGGGTTTTTGTACCCAATATCTCATACGGCACTCCTGTTATACAGGCAGTTACAAACAGAGCTACCATACCTGTGGAGGCGCATCTTATGATAGTTGAGCCTCAAAAATTCTTTAGAGAGTATAGAGATTTTGGCATAAGCTCTATAAGTGTACACTATGAGGCTTGTGTACATTTAGACAGAGTGGTAAACCAGATAAAGGAGCTTGGTATGAAGGCCGGAGTAGCCATAACTCCCCACACCTCTGCCTACAATATAGAACATATAGTAACGGTTGCAGATTACATTCTTGTAATGAGCGTAAATCCGGGATATAGCGGCCAGAAGTATATTCCATACACCACGCAGAAGATAGCGCAGGTAAAGAGCATTATAGAGAAGAATAATCCCAACTGCCTTATTGAGGTAGATGGAGGCGTGGGGCTCTCCAATATTAACGAGATAGCTCAGGCCGGAGCAGATGTGGTTGTGGCCGGCAACGCCGTATTCGGGGCAGAAAATCCGGCTGATGTAATTCGCAAGCTGCAAGTTACGTTGTAACTTGCAGCTTGTGAAGCTATCCCACATAGCTGATTAAATTACATAGCTTATCTCTTTGAAGGCAAAAGCACGTGTGGAGCCGTCCGGGTATTGCAAAAGCAGGCAAGCCTGTTCAGTAATGCCTATAATTTTTGCGGTAACCCTTTGGTTTGTAGCTGTTTCTACAAAGGTATGAAACTGGTTGAGCCTGTAGAGTTTGCTGTGGTAGTTTTTGTAGATTGGGTTGAAATTGCCGTTAGCGAGCTTCTCCCTTTTGGCCGCCTCATATTGTGCAAATATCTCATTTAGCAGTAGTTCAAGCTCCTCTTCCAAAGAAAATTTTTCACAGCACTCTCCCCCTCTAACCTCTCTTTCAATTAGCACAGATGTTGGATTGGGGAGTTGGGGCGGAAAATCCAACTGGTTGAGATTTAAGCCAATGCCACAGATACTGCTGCTAACCCCCTCTCCGCCTATAAAGTTCTCTATAAGTATGCCGCAAATTTTCTTGTCTGCCACATAAATATCGTTGGGCCATTTTATTTTTGCCTCTATACCCTTGCTTATCAAGTAGTTGGTTATTCCTATGGCTACTGCGGCAGATATTACGAACTGCTCCTGAGCCAAAATGAAATCGGGCTTAAAAAGTATGCTGAATGTGAGATTTTCTCCCTCTGCACTCTGCCAGCTGTTGCCCCTCTGTCCGCGCCCTGCGCTCTGGTGCAAAGCTGCCCAGACAGAGCCGTCGGGATAAATATCTATGCCATCCAAAGCCCTGTTATTGGTAGAATCTGTACTTTTTAGCCAGATTATATTTTTATTTTGTGCCATAATGTCATTTGGCAAAATAATTGATGTATCTTTGGCGCAAAGTTAATAATAAGAGGAATGGCGATTAAGGAAAAAGCAACAAAAAGTGCTTCTAAAACGGCAGCAACAAAAAAGGTTGCTGTAAAAAAAGAGAGTAAGACAACAACGAGTACTACTGCAAAGGCAACAAAAACAGCAAAGGCAGCAAAGGCAACTGCTGCAAAAACTACAAAAAGTACAAAAACCACAAAGGCAAAAACTGCAGCAAAGGCTGTTAATCCTATTGAGGAGCAGCTCGCCGTTGTTGTAGATGCTATATTGGATAAGAAGGGGCAGAGAGTTTGCTCATTGGATTTGCGCACTCTCGGCAGCGGATTGTGCGATTTCTTTGTGCTCTGCAATGCAGACTCCACCACCAATGTTTCTGCCATAGCAGATAATATTGAGGATCAAATGATTATTAAGTTCAAAAAGAAAGTGCTGCGCAGCCAGGGCAAGGAGAATCGCTTTTGGATTATTCAGGACTACGGAGATATTGTTGTGCATATCTTCCAGACCGAGTATCGCGATTTTTACCGCCTTGAGGAGCTTTGGAGCGATTGCCCAAGAAAGGATTATTAAAAAGAGTTCAGATGGCTAATCAAAATATGAAACCCAACAATAAAATGGCGCCGCGCAAGCCACAGCGTTTTGCTGCGCTTGCTCTCTATATTCCGCTGGTGCTGTTTTTGGTATATATGTTCTACTTCAACAGAACGGCAGACCCTCTTAAAACACAGTGGGACAATGTAAAGCGTGAGATGATTCCGGCCGGCGATGTTGAGAAGATTGTTTTTATAACCAATGAGAACCGCGGCAGCGTTACAATCAAAAAGGATAGCCTCTCCAAGTACAAGAATCGCTTTGGAGGCAAAACTCCTTCCGCCTACGGCCCTCACTTTGAATTTATTGCTCCACCGCAAAAGGATATAGATGAGACTTTTGACAAGTTATGGGAGGAGTTGCCTGCGGATAAGAAATTTAAGGTTGAGTATGAGGAGAATGTCAACTACTGGGGCAATATTTTCAATCTGCTCTGGCCTATAATTTTTATACTCTTTACCATATTCCTGTTCAGCCGATTGGCAAGAGGTATGAGCGGAGGAATGGGCGGTGGAGGAGGCGGCCCGGGAGGTATATTCTCTGTGGGCAAGAGCCAGGCCAAGGTCTTTGACAAGGATAGCAAAGTAAAGGTAACATTCAAGGATGTTGCAGGTTTGGAGGAGGCCAAGGTGGAGATTATGGAGATTGTGGATTTTCTCAAAAACCCAAGCAAATATACCAACCTTGGCGGAAAGATTCCTAAGGGCGCTTTGCTTATAGGGCCTCCTGGCACAGGTAAAACCCTGTTGGCCAAAGCGGTAGCAGGAGAGGCAAATGTGCCTTTCTTCTCTATGAGCGGCTCAGACTTTGTGGAGATGTTTGTGGGTGTGGGAGCATCGCGAGTAAGAGATTTGTTCAAGCAGGCAAAGGAGAAAGCTCCTTGCATTGTCTTTATAGATGAGATAGATGCAGTTGGCCGAGCAAGAGGCAAAAATGTTGGCTTTTCATCTAACGATGAGAGAGAAAATACTCTAAACCAACTGCTTACAGAAATGGACGGTTTCGGTACAAATAGTGGAGTCATAATACTTGCCGCCACCAACCGCGCCGATATTTTGGATAAGGCCCTTATGCGTGCCGGCCGTTTTGATCGCCAGATTACAATAGATTTGCCGGAGCTGAAAGATAGAGAGGAGATATTCAAGGTACATCTCAAAAAACTCAAATTAGATCCTGATTTAAAGACAGAATTTCTCTCCAAGCAGACCCCGGGC
>CADBUS010000121.1 GCA_902797895.1 uncultured Bacteroidia bacterium
GGTAAATTCTGTGCAGAGATAGTACCGCTTATTGCCTTGCTTGTGTGGTAGCGTATCTCTCCTCCCACAGGTGAGGAGTATGTTGTAAAAGAGAGATCTTTGTTGTAGCCTTTTATCAAACTCCAAGAGTAACTTGCGCCATATCCGTAATAGAATAATCCGGCAGAGACCTGGTTTTGCACTTTGGAGTGCATCGATATTCTAATTCTTCCAAGTTCCGGAATCTCCTTGCTTTTTACGCGGAAGGCTACATCTGAGGTGTAGGTGTTCAAGTAGGCAGACCATTTCCTTTTTGGTGCGCCTATGTAGTTGGTGTCTAACCCTTTTAGTTCTGTATCTCGCAGAAAATTATGCAGCCTTTGAAAAATGCTCGGTTTATGCTCAGCTTCCTCCGCCTTATGCTCGGCCGGCTCAATGTATTGAGCTTGCAACACATTGGCCGACAACAGCATAAGTATGCATATCAAAGTTTTCTTCAAACCGCTGCAAAACATCTTTAATCTACAAACTCAAAGCTAACCTCCCACTCCTCTTTAGGGTTACAAGGCTCTCTCATACCCATTCTATCCTGCTCAAAATTTATCTGCTCCTCTTGGGCTTTCCTCATCTTAATAACCTTAATCTCGCTTCCATCGTAGATATTCCAGGCGGCTAATTTCCAAAGCTCCAAATTGTTGGAAATATCCAGGGCCGTAAGCGGATTATCATAGCAACTAAGTTCTCTAAGAGCGGTGTTTTTAGAGAGATCTATCACCTGAAGTTGGTTCATACTGCAACTGAAATCCACAAGCTCCACATTTTTGGTAATATCTATCTTTTGGAGTTTGTTGCCAAAGAGGAGTAGTTCTTTTAGAGCAATATTCTTTGATAGCTCTATCTCCGATAAGTTACAATATCCGCAGTTGAGACTCTCAAGCGCAACGCAATCGCCAATATCAATTCTCTCAAGGCTGTTGTTGTCTCTGAGGTTCAGAGATTTAAGTTTGATGAGCCCTTTAATGTTTACCTCTGTGAGCCGGCAATTGTTGAGCTTTGCTTCTTCTATATTGATATTCTTTGAGAGATCTATGCTGCCCAAATCATTGTTATCGCAGTAGAGCCTTTTTAGGTTTGCAAAGTGCTCTATACCAGCCAATGAGTTTATCTTAGGATCTGAGAAACTGCCGTGGAAAGCCACATCAATACTCTCAACCTTAGATGCCTCGAGATAGCTTAACTGCCCATCTCCATTCTCATCAAAGTTCTCTATACAATATGCTCTAAAGAGGGAGTCTTTGAACTCAATGTATGTGGTGGCAGGGTCTATTGCAACGCTCTTATCAGAAGCAATTTGCTTCTCCTCTTCACCTTGTTCTGAGTTGTTGTTGCTACCTCCTTTGCAAGCAGCAACGGCAACCATTGCGAGGGCAATATATGCCCCCACAACAGTACGCCCGAATAATCTACTAATAGTTATCCTCATAGTTTAATACTTTAGTATTTCTATTCTAAACCTCTCGATCTGAGGAGTGCTCCCGGATCCGGCTGCGCGCCGCGGAACATCTCATACAGTACCATAGGCTCCTCGCTGCCGCCTCTCTCCAAGAAGGTCTTGCGGAACTTCTCTGCAATCTCCTTATTGTAGATGCCATTCTGCTTGAAGTACTCAAAAGCATCTTTTTCAAGCACCTCTGCCCAGAGATAGCCATAGTAGCCGGCACTATAACCGGAGTTGAATATGTGGTTGAAATAGGTTGTTCTGTATCTTGGAATTATCTCGTCAATCAGCCCCATCTCTTTGCAAACCTTTTTCTCAAACTCCTCAACATTAACATTCTGCAGTTGCTCCTCTGTAAGTTCGTGCCACTTCATATCCAATATGGATGCAGCGGTAAGCTCTGTGGTCATAAATCCCTGGTTGAACTTGGCGGAGTTGTTGATTTTGGTTACCAAAGAATCCGGAATAACCTCTCCTGTCTTGTAGTGCTTGGCATATTTTGCCAAAATCTCAGGCTGGAAGCCCCAATTCTCGTTAAACTGTGAGAAGGTCTCAACAAAGTCTCTTGCTACGCTTGTGCCGCTTACAGAAGGGTAGGTACACTTGGTAAGCAGGCCGTGGAGTGCGTGACCAAACTCGTGGAATACGGTCTCAACCTGATCTATTGTAAAGAGTGCAGGTAGTGAGTCTGTTGGAGGTGTCATATTGCCAACATTCACAATAATAGGCCTAATCTCTTTGCCATTGGCATCAATATATTGGTCTCTGATATTGTTCATCCAAGCGCCACCTCTCTTTGTGCTTCTTGGGAAGTAGTCTGTCATAAAGATACCAAGCAGCGAGCCATCTGCATCGCTAACCTTAAATACCTCAACCTCAGGATTATATTTAGGAGCATCGGCGATAGGCTCAACCTTTATTCCATATACCATATTGGCAGCCTCAAAGATACCTTTACGCACATTCTGCATCATAAAGTACGGCCTTGTAAGATTCTCATCCAAATCAAATTTAGCTTTGCGCACTCTCTCTGCATAGTAGAACCAATCCCAAGGCTCAATCTTGCTGCCTGCAGGGAGCAGACCGGCCTTTATATCCTGATTCATAATCTGCTGCATATCGTAAATCTCCTCCTTGGCTCTTTTTATGGCAGGAGCAATAATCTTATCCAAAAAGGCATCTACCGTTGCAGGATCGTGAGCCATCTTGTTCTCTAACTGATACTCTGCAAAGTTGTTGAATCCGAGCAGCTTAGCCTTTTTAGCCTTCAGCTTCAGAATCTCAAGACAGATGGCCTTGTTGTCAAACTCATCGTTATTGTTGCCTCTGTTGGAGTAGGCCAAAAACATCTCTTTTCTTCTCTCCCTATCTGTGCAGCTTGTCATCTCATCTGAATAGCTCGATACAGGAATACCAAACTGCTCCTTAAATGCGTTGCTCTGAGCAAGCAGATTTTTGGAGAACTTCTGCTGTGCATCTGTGAGCTTCTGGTTAATCTCCTTCAGTTGCTGCTGCTGATCTTCAGGCAGATTTACACCATTGCGGGTAAAACTCTGGTAGAGCTTCTTGAGCACCATCTGCTGCTCTCTTGTGAGGCCGCTCTGATCTTTATCGTAAACAGCTTTAACCCTCTCAAAAAGAGCTTTGTTCATATAAATATCATCGTAATGGGCTGTAAGCAAGGCATCTGCCTCCTCATCTACCTTTGTCATAGCATCGTCTCTCTCTGTAGATGAGAGGTTGCCTAACACTCCGTTAACTTTGGCCAATTTTAATCCCGATAGCTCCAGCGCAGCCACCGTATTATTGAAATCGGGAGCGGCAGGATTATCTATAATTGCCTGAATCTCTTTCTGATGCTCTTGAATACCCTCCTTTATTGCAGGAATATATTCGTCCATCTTAATCTGTTCAAAAGGGGGAATCCCGTATGGGGTATCCCACTCACTTAGGAGAGTGTTTTTCTCCTTGCAAGATGTTATAGCCATAACAGTTGCTAAAATTATCAATAAACGTTTCATTGTGAATTAAGTAAAATTTCTTTTAGTTTTTTCATACCTACGGTGGCCTTCTCCTTAATATGGGTACACCTTACGCTGCTCTTTACATCTGCAGGATCTATCAGATAGATAGGGGTGCCGCTCTTGGCAAGATGGATAAGGCCGGCAGCAGGATATACGGCTAAAGATGTTCCTATAACTATGAGAATATCAGCCTTTTCTACGGCATTTGCAGCTCGGCTCAACTCCGGCACCTCCTCTCCGAACCACACAATATGCGGCCTTATCTGCTCTCCGCTCGGAGTTTTGTCTCCAAGCCGAATATCGTTGTAGCCTATGTCAAAACAGCTGTAGTAGTTTGAGTTCTCGCCTCTTGCCTTTGTGAGTTCTCCGTGCAGGTGGATTATGTTTGTGCTGCCGGCCCTCTCGTGCAGATTATCCACATTCTGTGTGGCCACCACCACCTCATAATGCTTCTCAAGAGAGGCTACAATAAGGTGAGCCTGATTCGGCTCTTTGGTCTGCAAATCTTTGCGGCGGGCATTGTAGAATTTAAGCATCAGCTCTTTGCGCCCCTCTCTGTACCAACTGTACGCGCTTGCAACCTCCTCTACATTGTGGTTTTCCCAAAGTCCGTTGCTGTCTCTGAATGTGCTGATTCCACTCTCGGCACTAATGCCTGCGCCGCTTAAAACTACAATCTTTTTCATACCTTTCCGTTTATAAAAGTTAAAACTCCCCTTCCTTCAATCAGTTATCATTAAAGAAATAGTTCTTTAACCATAGCTTTAACAGAGAGTCGTTAAACTCAATAACGCTCTTGGATACAAATGTAACAAGTTCTTTCTTTGTCAGAGCCTCTTTCAGCCTGTTTACATTGGCTGAGGAGTTAAGTTTATATCTGTCAAGCACCTCGTATGTGCTAAAGCGCCGCTCCCCGTCCAGAATAGCCTTTATGAGCATAAGTTGGTGAGTACTAAGGCCATATACAGTATTGTGCAGCTCGTAATCGTGCTGATTGAGCAGAAATTTAACCCCTGTGGCAATAATATGCTCATCTAATTCAGTTTCTGTGAGTAAAAAACAGATCTCTGCAAGATGCTGCAAATACCAGGGATCTCCCTCCAAAATGTCGTACATATCTGCGGCATATTTCAACTCCGCCCTCTTGCCCCCCTTGGCAAAAGAGTTGCAGATATATTGGCAGAAAATCTTCTTGCTGATAGGTTTAAGTGTAATCTTGGTAACGAGATTGCGGAAAAAATGGAGCTCGGAGAAGATATGCTCCATAGCATTTCTCTTGTCTCCAACAATAATAAAGGAGATACTTCTGCAATCGGCCAGCATACTCTCCAATATGGAGAGGGCTTTTAACGGCTTGTCAAACAACAAAATATTCTGGAACTGCTGAAAATAGACGACAAGATGGATATTCCTGCTCTGCGCCAGATTCTGCGGAAAGTTCTGCAACATCTTCATCTGCCGCTCTGTAAGAGTATCGTTAGAATAGCCATTCAGTTCAATTCCCTTTAGAAACTCCCTTTTTGCCCCCTCTCTCTCCTTATCTGAGTTGTAGAGCTTTTCAAGCAGCAAAAGTGCCACTCTCCGTAGCATCTTATCTACACTCCTTATATTGAAGAGATCTATGGTGCAAAAGGCAATCTCCTGATGTTTGGGCTCGGCAGCAATCTCCTGCATAACATTGTAGATAAGGGAGCGTTTGCCTATTTTGGGAGGGCCGTAGAGCACTATGTTTTTGTGAGCCAGAATCAGGTTTTTCACCCTTGCAACCTCCCTTTCGCGCCCGATAAAACGCGAGCCGGTAACTATGTGATTGTATTCAAAAGGCGAAATGTACTCCATAGCAGTGCTTCTCGGAGCAAATATACAAATTTAGTTGAACTATTTGGAGTTTTGGCAAAAAACGCTACCTTTGCACTCCATTTTAGGGAATAGAAGGTAGTATAGCTCTTAAAAGTGCCTGTTATTCAGGCCGCTTACTACCAAAAACAATTAAAGTTTTTATTATGTACGCAATTGTAGATATTGCAGGTCAGCAGTTCAAGGTTGAGGCAGGTAGAAAGATTTATGTACACCGCCTTGCAGATGAGGTTGGCTCAACCGTAACCTTTGACAAAGTGCTGCTTACAGACAACAACGGTACTGTTGCAGTTGGCGCTCCGTATGTTAAGGGTGCCTCTGTTAAGGCTAAGGTGCTTGAGCATCTTAAGGGTAACAAGGTTATCGTTTTCAAGAAGATAGCTCACAAGGGCTTTGACAAGAAGAACGGTCACCGCCAGTATTTAACCAAACTTGAGATTGAATCAATAGCTTAAAGTAAAAAGTTATGGCACACAAAAAAGGTGTAGGTAGTTCCAAGAACGGCCGCGAATCACAAAGTAAAAGACTTGGCCTCAAGATAGCAGGTGGCCAGGCTTGCAAAGCCGGAAATATTCTGGTACGCCAGAGAGGTACTCAGCACTATCCGGGCGAGAATGTAGGAATGGGTAAAGACCATACTCTTTTTGCTTTGACAGATGGTGTTGTAACCTTCAAGATTAAGGCTAAAGGCAGATCTTACGTATCGGTAATGCCAAAGGAGCAGCTGCAGAGCTAATTCTAAGGTTTTATTGGTAATGCGATGTAAAAAATGGGGCTCGTCAGATAGGCCTCATTTTTTTTTATCCTATATTTGACAGATTTTTAGCCTCTATTTTTGCGTATGAGAGCATACCGAATATAGGTTGCAAAGATATTTTGAAATAGTTTTAAGAGTTGTATAATGTTAGAGCTTAGATTATTGCGAGAAAAGCCGGAGTTTGTTATTGAGCGTCTGGCGGTTAAGAATTTTGATGCAAAAGAGATAGTTGCCGATATTCTGAAGATTGATTTGGAGCGCCGCAACGCCCAAACTGAGTTGGATGCAAATTTGGCAAAGCAGAACAAGGCGGCAAAGAGTATTGGAATGTTGCTGAAAGAGGGCAAGAAAGATGAGGCTGAGCAGGCCAAAAAGGATGTGGCGGCCTTAAAGGCTGAGTCTGAGCTTCTTAAACAGAAGCAGGAGCAGATGAGCCAGAAGCAGGCGGAGTTGTTGGTGCTGCTGCCGAATCTGCCGTGCCAAGATGTTCCGCAGGGCAAAAGTGCTGAGGATAATGTGGTTGTAAGGGAGGGTGGAGAGAAAAAGAGTCTTCCCGATGGAGCCAAACCTCATTGGGAGCTTGCCAAAGAGCTGAATATCATAGATTTTGATTTGGGCGTGAAGCTCACCGGCGCCGGTTTCCCTCTATATGTGGGCAAGGGAGCAAAAATTCAGCGTGCCCTAATCTCCTACTTCTTAGACAGAAACACCAAGGCCGGTTATTTGGAGGTACAGCCGCCGCTTATGGTAAACGAGGATTCTGCCTACGGAACAGGCCAGTTGCCAGACAAGGGAGAGCAGATGTACCACGTAGGTTTGGACAACTTTTACCTTATTCCTACAGCGGAGGTGCCGGTAACAAATATCTATCGCGATGCAATTGTTCCAAAGGGAGATTTTCCTATAAAACTTACTGCATATACCCCTTGTTTCAGAAGAGAGGCCGGCTCATACGGCAAGGATGTGAGGGGATTAAACCGCCTGCATCAGTTTGATAAAGTGGAGATTGTGCAGATTACTCTGCCGGAGGAGTCATACGCGGCTTTAGATGGTATGGTCTCTCACGTGGAGAGTTTGGTAAAAGAGCTCGGCCTGCCTTACAGAATTTTGAGGCTTTGCGGCGGCGATATGAGCTTTACCTCTGCAATTACTTACGATTTTGAGGTTTACAGCCAGGCACAGGGGCGTTGGCTGGAGGTAAGTTCTGTATCCAATTTTGAGACATATCAGGCTAATCGTCTTAAACTTAGGTATAAAGACGGAGACAAGATGCGTCTTGCCCACACCCTTAACGGCAGTTCTTTGGCATTGCCGAGAATTTTGGCAGCTCTGTTGGAAGATAATCAGCTTTCAGATGGAAGGATTGCTGTGCCGGAGTGCCTTAGGCCGTTTACCGGTTTTGATTACATAGATTAGCTTTTGAAAGGCTCGCTTAAATGGTTGCAAATAAGAGAGTTATATTAGGGATAGACCCCGGGACCAGGATTCTTGGTTTTGGGGTTATTTGTACAGAAGGGAAAAAGGCTGTGCTTGAGGAACTTGGAGTTATAAATCTCAAGCGTGAGGCTACTCACTTTTTGGTTTTGCAGCGCATTGTGGCAGAGGTCTCCAAGCTGATACGCAAGTATAAGCCTGATATTATGGCAATTGAGGCTCCGTTCTACGGTAAGAATCCGCAAGTAATGCTCAAGTTGGGCAGAGCGCAGGGAGCAGCCATATCTGCCGCCCTGCTCAAGGATATTCCAATATACGAGTATGCTCCAAGGAGCGTGAAACTTGCTGTAACAGGCAAAGGCTCAGCCTCTAAAGAGCAGGTGGCATCTATGGTGCAGAGCATACTCTCTTTTAAGTGCGATGTTAAATATTTAGATGCTACAGATGCGGTGGCGATAGCTCTCTGCCACCACTACACATTCTCCTCTATAGCCGGAGTGGCTGCGGCGCAGGATTTGAACATTAGGTTAAGTGGCTCGCAATCTGCCTCTTCTAAGAAGGCTGCCCTGAGTATGCGAGTTGGCAAGGCCGGTGTGGGCAATATAAAAAGCTCCGGCCACAAGGCAAGTTGGGAGGAGTTTGTAAACGCCAATCCGCAAAGAGCTAAAACTATCGGGAGTAAAAAAAAGAGATAGCGATTTTACTTTGGTAACTCTTTTAGGTCTAAAGGAGTGTAAAAAGATTTTTATGAAGAGGTTTTTGATTGTTTTATTGGCAGGCGTTTTTGCGCTTGCACTTTCAGGTACAAAGGTTTTAGCTCAGAATACACTTAAAGTGAGGGTGTTGGATAGCCTATCAAAGGAGCCTGTTGAGTTTGCTACAGTTTCTATAAAGTATATTGGTGAGACTCAGGCAAAGCGATATGCACTTACAGACAGCGAGGGAGCTGCAACAATAAAGAGCGCTCCGGTGGGCAGAGCAACCGTTGTTGTGGAGTGTGTGGGATATGTACAACACAAGCAGGTTTTTGATGTGCGCAGAGGAGAGAACGATCTCGGCGTGATAAAGTTATTTGCAGATAATCAGCTTAGCAGCATTACCATAACTGCTTCCGGTAATCAGATTGTGGTTAAGCAGGATACTTTGGAGTATAATGCAAATGCCTTTAAGACAAACGATACCGATATGTTGGAGGAGCTGCTTAAAAAGCTCCCCGGTGTTGAGGTAGATTCAGATGGTAAGATAACCGCCAACGGCAAGGAGATAACCAAAATAATGATAGATGGTAAGACTTTCTTTATGGATGATCCGCAGCTTGCCTCTAAGAACCTTCCAGCCAAGATTATAGATAAACTCAAAGTGGTAGAGCGCAAATCTGACGAGGCCCGCTTTACAGGTATTGACGATGGTGAGGAGGAGACTGTTTTGGATTTGAGCCTTAAAGCCGGAATGGAGAAAGGATGGGTTGGA
>CADBUS010000122.1 GCA_902797895.1 uncultured Bacteroidia bacterium
AGATAATAAAATAAAGGCTATTGCAGAGGATGAATTGCGGCAGCAGCTCTCTCAGGTGGCCGAGAGATACCGCGCCGTACCTGTGCAGCGGACATCGCAATATCTCAAAGATGAACGCAATACAGATGTCGATAAACTCTACAAAGATGCTGAGGATTTGCAGCAGCGTATAAAAGATGCCGCCAAGTTGGATAAGCAAGATGGGGTAGATGAGGTAAAGGGGGCAGGGGCCATCAAACCGGCAAAAGAGTCTCTAAACGATGGCCAAAAGAGCTACAGCGGCCCATCTGTATTAAATTGGTATTTAGATGACAGAAAAGCTCTCTCCCTCCCTATTCCGGTATATAAATGCCGCGGCGGAGGAGATGTTACGGTGCAGATTTATGTGGGGCGCAACGGTTATGTAAAACAGACCTCCATTTTGGAGAGTAGCTCTACATCAGACCAATGTATAAGAAATGCTGCTCTTGCTGCAGCAGGGCGCTCACGTTTTTCAGCTTCGGAGAGAGCGCCTGAGCCACAAGTGGGGCAGATTACTTATCGCTTTATTGCTCAATAGGGAGAGTTTTTTGCCACATCCAGGCGGAGAGCAGCACCTCCTCAATAGGGGTGTCGGCACTCCATCCAAGTTCTATTTTGGCCTTTTGAGGATTTGCCCATACCTGCTCTATATCCCCAACTCTACGCGGTGCTATCTTATATTTCAGCTCCACACCAGTAGCTTTAATAAAGCCATTAACAAGCTCAAGTACAGAGAGTCCGCGCCCTGTGCCAAGGTTATAGACAAACCAACGGCCGGTCTGCGCCGCCTCTATGTATGTAGGCTCATTGCACTTACCGGCAGAGTTTGCGGCGGCGGCTCTATTGCCAGTGAGCATATCCATTGCGGCCACGTGAGCCTTTGCAAGATCTACCACATATATGTAATCCCTTATGCAAGAGCCATCGGGAGTATTATAATCATTGCCAAAAACATTCAAATGCTCTCTAATGCCGGCAGCGGTTTGGGTAATAAATGGCACCAAGTTCTGTGGCACTCCACGCGGCAACTCTCCAATAAGTGCAGAAGGATGTGCGCCTATAGGGTTGAAATACCTTAAGGCACAAACCTTTAAGTTGTTGTAGGCAACAACGCTGTCTGAAAGAATCTCCTCTGCCATCTGCTTGCTCTTGCCATACGGAGAGAGAGAGCGTTTAAGCGGAGCATTCTCTGCAATAGGCAGATGCTCTTTATCCGGCTGGCCGTAAACGGTGCAGGATGAGGAGAATACAATGTTAGCCTCCTTGCCCTTATCCTTCATAAGAGTGATAAGATTCAGCAGAGAAACTATATTGTTCCTATAATAGAGCAGCGGCTTTTCAACACTCTCGCCAACCGCCTTGCAGGCCGCAAAATGGATTGCGCCAACAATATCGGGATGCTTTTCAAACACCTTGCCAAAAGCCTCAATATCAGAACAATCTACCTCATAAAAAGAGTACTCTCCAATGGAGCTTCCCTCTCTTGCCTGTGCTTTTTCCTTCTCAACAATTTTGGCAATGCCATCCAAAACTCTCTTTTCAGAGTTGTAAAAATTATCCACTCCAACCACATCGTAACCGGCCTTGAGCAACTCTACCCAAGTGTGAGAGCCTATATATCCCGTAGCACCGGTAAGAAGAATCTTTCCTTTACTCATATCTATTATCTCTTTTTATTAAAAGACAAATTTACGAAAAACTTTTGTGCATATCTTCTACCCCTTGCCAGTAATAAGACTAAAAATAATTCTTACCTTTGAAACATAATCCACAAATCGGAATAAGTAAAATTTTTGCTATGAAGAAATCTATATTTTATATCGCCCTATTATCATTATCTTTGGAAAGTGTATGGGAAAGAGTATAGAGATACCGAAGATGCAGGTTATTTTGGCCTTTGTGGCAACTTGTATAGAGGCTACGGCACGCTTGCAAAATAGTACATATAAGGATATTTATGAGCGTATGAAAAGGGTGGGATTGATAGAGAAATATATTATTCCCCACTATGAAACTTTGCATACAGAGAGCAGAGAGAATGTTGCACAGAATATTGCAGAATGTTTAAGGAATTGGGAGGAGAGGTTATGAGTAAAATTATTGTCTATCACGGAGGTACAGAGGTGGTGAGCGCGCCTGTTTGCAAGTTTGGCAGACCGAATTTAGATTTTGGGCAGGGTTTTTATGTTACAAACATAAGGGAGCAGGCTCTTTCTTGGGCTATTCAGGTAGCAGAACGACGACAAAAAGAAGCTGTGTTGAGCCGTTATTTGCTTGATAGAGACGCTATTATTAAAAATGCCCGTTGCAAAATTTTTGAAGCCTACGATAAAGATTGGCTTGATTTTATTGCAGCAAACAGGCAGAGTTTATTAAGATCTGATAGTTTTGATTATGTTGAGGGTGGAGTTGCAAACGATAGGGTAGTAGATACCGTAAACTTGTATATAGCCGGCCTGTTGGATATAGATACAGCATTGAGCAGACTATCTGAGCATCAGCCTAATATGCAGATGTGTTTGCTAAATCAAGAGATACTTAACCGTTATTTAGTTTTTGATGGAAGAGAAGATATATAAAGACCCCGCAAAATCACCTATTGTGCAAGAGATTATTCTGTGCAATCAGATTGCCGGAATTGCAATGGCGCTCTCTAAAATGTTGGATATTGAGCCGTTAAAGGCTTTTATGCTCTTCTATGAAAGTAAAACTTGTGCAGATTTGCACAACAAGGCAACGGGGCTCTATCTGTATGGTAATCTGTATATTGCAGATGAGTTTATTAGAGAGAAAGAGTATGCTCAGTAGAAGTTGCCGAAAATCTTTTAACCGTCAATCAGTTTGTTGTAGTGGCAGTTGAGGGGGGCTTGGCAGGAGTCGTGCCAATTGTGCATACCCTCTCCGAGGCAGTTTTTGAATTGCTTGCAGTGGGAGCACTCTCCTCTGCGGGCCCAGTTGCGGTTTCTGAAAGGCTCAAACTTACTCTCCCAAACTTTGTAAAAATTATCGCGATAGATATTGCCTTGCCCGAATACCTCTCTATCAACATTGGGGCAGGCGCAGACAGTGCCATCTATAAGAATTGCGCCTATGTTTATTCCGGCGCGGCAGAAATGAGGAGCCGGGCGCACCTTCTGCTCATAGGCGGCAAGGTAGCCCTCACAGCTGAATGTAACCTCCATAGATTGAGCTTGTAAAGAGTTGTTTTTCAGCCTTTCAGCCGCCTCTCTCTTTTCCTTGATAAACTCCATCAGTTGTTTTGTCTCTGCGCTCTCTAAATGGAATAGGGGCTCGGCGGCCGCACGCCCTATCGGGATTATTGTAAAGAGCCGCCACTGCTTTACTCCAAGGCCGGAGAGGATGGTGTGCATTTGCTCCAACTGCTTTATGTTCTGCTTGTTGATACAGCTTACAACATCAAAGTCCAATCTTTTTTCTTTGGCGGCAATGGCTATTGCATCTATGGCGTTGCGGTAACTGTTCGGGTTGCCGCGCATCCAATTATGCTCATTTTCAAGTCCGTCTAAACTAATGGTGAGAGCTTTCATTCCGGCTCCAATAAGGCGGCGGTGCATATCTGCATTATAAAAAAAGCCGTTACTTACCATACTCCACGCCAAGCCGCGTTCTGTGATGGCTTTGCCAATATCTTCTATATCTGGCCTTAACAAAGGCTCTCCGCCTGTGAGTATAACTACAAAAGGACTCTGTTTGCCATCTTTGTATTTGGCAGAGCGCAGTTTTTTTAGATAATCTTTTGGGATGGTATCCAATGCCTTTAGAAAATCCTCCAACGGCATATCCTTCTCTTTAGAATTTTTGAAGCAGTCGCTTCCGCAATGACGGCAGGCGAGATTGCATCTTGTGGTGCACTCCCAAAAGAGATAATTAAGCTCGTGCACCTTTGTCTCTAAGGCGCGGAAAGCTCTGAATAGCAGAGGATTCATTGTAAGCAGAGTTCTAATCTACTCTATTGCAGATTATTGCTGAACATTCTCAGTTGTGCCTTCTGCTCCTACAGCAGCTTCATCTGCCGGAGCTTCCGCATTCTCTTGTGCGGCATTCTCTTGTGCAGCAGACTGTTGAATCTCTGAGGAAACTTCCTCTTCAATAATTTCACGATTCAGCCCCGGAGGAGTTCCGTAGCAAGCCTGGAAAACAAACAATGCAGCAGTTAAGGAGCAACCTTTGAGAAAATTCCTAAGCCATCTGTACTTCATAACGCAATGCTTTTAATAGTTTAGTAGTTTAGTAATATGCAGCAATAGAGCTACAACAGTCAAAGATAGCAATTATCTCTCTATTATGCAAATTTGAGAACTCTGCTTGGGTGGGGGGTGCAAAATCTGCTTAAAATGATTACATTTGTAGATATGGAGCGTAAAAAGATAACATTTGATCTCTTTATCAGGGGCATTCTTGTAGTGATGCTTCTGGTTGGATTATTGTGGTTGCTCAAAAGATTAAGTGGCGTACTGCTTCCCTTTTTTGTGGCGTGGTTGATAGCCTATATGCTCTTTCCACTGGTTAAGTTTTTCCAATACAAATGCCGCTTAAAATATAGAGTTCTTGGAATTTTTGCTGCAATTATTGTAGCTTTAGGTGTATTGTATCTGGTTGGTATGATGATATTTCCGCCAATGTGGGACGGCATTGTAAAGGTTAATCAAATGCTAATATCATTTATTGAAACCGGCTCGTTGGAGCAAGGGAGTTTTGCTGCTAATGTGCGTGAGTTTCTTGCTGCCCACTTAGATATTGCACTATTGAAAGGAGCCTTTACTTTAGAGGGCGTTATGGCTCTTTTCAAGGAGGCGATGCCACGCTTATGGGGTGTAGTAACCACTTCATTCAAAGCCATATCCGGCCTATTCAGCGTTGTGATGGTATTGCTTTACACATTCTTTATTTTATTGGATTACGAAAAACTTACAACAGCCTGGCCGTCTCTGCTGCCGGAACGGATACGCAAATATGCTGTGCAGATAGTTAAAGATATACGCCACGGTATGAACAAATATTTTAGAGGTCAGGCTCTTGTGGCGCTATGCGTTGGAATACTCTTTAGCATTGGTTTTCTTATAATAGGCTTCCCTATGGCTGTTGCACTCGGCCTCTTTATAGGACTTCTCAATATGGTGCCATATCTGCAAGTTGTGGGCTTTATTCCAACCATAATACTTGCTCTTATAAAGTCTGCTGAAACAGGTGAGAGCTTTTGGAGTATCTTTTTGCTTGCTCTGTTGGTATTTGCCATAGTTCAAACCATACAAGATACCATACTTGTTCCAAAAATTATGGGTAAGGTTATGGGAATGAACTCAGCTATAATACTACTCTCGCTCTCAATATGGGGCTCGCTGCTCGGAGTGCTTGGAATGTTGATTGCGCTCCCTCTTACAACCCTTATTCTTACTTACTATCAGCGTTATGTGATAAAAACAAAAGAGATAAGTTCTTTAGAGCAATAGATTGAAATAGCTTCCGGAGGAAGCTGAAAATCTGTGGTGGTTCAGAGATGATTACTGGTGGTTTGGGGGGCAAAATGCAGTTGGAATATTATTTATTATATTTGCGCCAAATATATTTTACTTATGAAGAAGTTTTTATTTGTTGCCGCGCTGTTTTGTGTTGCATTGTTGAGCGCAAACTCAAGCGCATTTGCTCAGAAAAATTTGGCTTTCAAGGGTATTGAGATTGATGGTCAACGTACCGATGTAATTCAAAAGCTGCAGGCTCAAAAATGTACTCTCAATGCAGAGTATCACGTTATGAACTGCCTACAGACTATGTTAAAGGGTAGCTATACAGATATAGAAAATTGCTCTATATCTATAGTTTCTTATAATGAGAGAGTTTGGCAGATGGGCGTAGCGCTTCCGATTGTTCCTACTTGGAACGATGTTATTACTCAGTATGACAAGTTCAAATCTGATTTTAGCATTAAGTATAGCTTGGAGCCTTATCCAACAGAGGTAAGCTCTACAAAGGGTGCTATAAAGTGGGAGACCTATTTTGTTGGTCCTAATGGTAATGTGCTACTTAGAGTCTTTGATAGCGGCGAGGCCGGCTTCAGGCTCTTTATATATTACAGCTCTAACTCTATTCCGGAGGAGATAAATAAGGAGGAGTTAATGCGTAGCATTACCAACAATATGAATACTATCCACGAGGATATTTAATAGAAAAGAGAATAACTAAGAAAAAACAGGGGGCTCAATGTATGATGAGCCCCCTGTTTTATATCTATCTATATATATCTTCAATTTAAATCAACTGGAGGCAGTGTAATACTAAAGGAAGCCGGGCGCCCACGCCCGTGAGTGGGAGGGATGAGCGAAGCGAACTTCCTGTGTATTAGCACTGCCGAAAAGAGATTGAAATTGAAGGATAGACTTTTATACTCTTGGAGAGAGGGCTCGCATTGCATTTAGAACTGCAATTACTGTTACACCCACATCTGCAAACACAGCCATCCACATTGTGCTGATTCCGAATGCGGCAAGAATAAGCACAATAAGTTTTATCCCTATGGCAAACCATATATTCTGCTTGGCTATCTTAAGAGTGCCGCGTGCAATAGCTATTGCTGTTGCAATCTTGGTTGGCTTGTCATCCATAAGTACCACATCTGCAGCCTCTATGGCGGCATCACTCCCTAAAGCTCCCATAGCTATTCCTATATCTGCTCTGGCAAGCACAGGGGCATCGTTAATGCCATCGCCCACAAAGGCGAGATAGCGTCCGGAGCCTTTGGTTTTTAGCATCTGCTCAACCTCCCTTACCTTATCCTCCGGTAGTAGTTGTGCCCGATACTCTGTGAGGCCAAGGCTTTTGGAGACATTGGCTGCAACCTCCTCGCGGTCTCCTGTAAGCATTGCAATACGGCTTACTCCCATCTTTTTAAGAGTTTGCACCGCAGAGGCACTTTCCGGTTTTATACTATCGTTGATTACTATATGGCCGGCATATTCTCCGTTTATTGCAATATGTACTATTGTTCCGCTCTGCTCGCACTGTTTACACTCCTCCCACTTTGCTCCCACTCTCTCCATCATTTTGCTGTTGCCCACGCACACAATATCGTTACCCACCTTGGCCTTTGCGCCAAGCCCGGCAATCTCCTCAATTTCAGATATAATACAGCCGTCATCTGCCTCTTGTGGAAAGGCGTCTCTGAGAGCAGCGCCGATAGGGTGGGTGGAGTAGTGCTCAACGTGTGCGGCAAGGTGCAGCAGTTGCCACTCCGAACAGGTATGAGGATGTACCGCTTGCACCGTAAACTTTCCCTGTGTGAGAGTTCCTGTCTTATCAAAGACAACGCTATCCACCTTTGAGAGCGAGTCCATAAAGTTGGCCCCCTTTATAAGTATTCCTCTGCGAGAGGCTCCTCCTATACCACCAAAGAATGTGAGCGGCACACTTATAACGAGTGCGCAAGGGCAGGAGACAACAAGGAATATCAGCGCCCTATATAGCCAAGTAGGGAAACTTGCTGAGAATGAGCCGCTAAACAATGGTGGTAGCAGGGCTATTGCCAAAGCGGCAAACACCACAATAGGAGTGTAGATTTTTGCAAACTTGGAGATAAAACTTTCGCTGCGAGCTTTGCGGTCTGCCGCTCCCTCTACAAGATTTATGATTTTTGCAACGGTACTCTCTTTGTAACTCTTTGTAGTTCTTATTTTTATCACTCCCGATAGATTCACGCACCCCGATATCACCTCATCGTTTTCTGCCACTTGGCGCGGCATATTCTCTCCTGTGAGGGCGGCTGTATTTAGCGATGAAAAACCCTCTGTGATAACTCCATCCAAAGGAATCTTCTCACCGGGCTTAACCACAATAACCTCTCCAACAGCAACCTCATCCGGGCTGACTGTGAGGGTTTTGCCGCCGCGCTCCACAGAGGCGGAATCTGGGCGTATATCCATAAGATGGGCTATGCTCTTGCGGCTCTTGCCCTCTGCGTAGCTCTCAAAAAGCACTCCAACTCGGTAGAAGAGCATAACAAAAACAGCCTCCGGAAATTGGCTCTCCGCGCCTGGCAAAAAACATATACTCAAGGCTCCTAAAGTGGCAACAGACATAAGCAGATGCTCGTTGAATGGATTGCTCTTGAATAGCCCCATAGCCGCCTCTTTCAGGGTATTAAAACCTATAAGCAGATAGGGAACAAGATATACCAACAACAATTGCCAATTTGTTAGTGAAAAATACTTTTCAATCCAAACGGCTCCGCACAACAATAAAACGCTGATAATTATTATAATAAGATTCTTTTTGGGCGAGCCCTCGTGGTGATGGTGATGATGGCCTCCGTGCCCGTGGCTGTGTTCGTGACTGTGTTCGTGGCTGTGTTCGTGTTCGTGCCCGTGACTGTGTTCGTGACTGTGTTCGTGCTCGTGGCTGCAATGTTTGTGATTATCTTCGTGATGATGATGTGAGCAACACTCTTTATCGTTACTATGTAACATATAACTTACTATTTTTTAGAGGATTTGGGAGATACCACATTCTTAATGGACTTCCAAACCTTTTTGGCTGTGTGTGCAGCCTTGTCTATAATATTCTCACCGGCATTGAGCACCTTTTCTCCAATCTCTTCTCCCTTGTCGGAGATTTTATCTCCCAAATTTTGTGCGGCATCTGATACGGTACCCCACGCAGCATTGGCGTAATTCTCTTTGTAACAGAAAGCTGCAATTATATATTGCCCCTCGGTTGTTAGGGTTATGGTATTTTTGAAGCTCTCCTGCCCGCCGGCCTCATCGCCCCAGAAGCATACAGGATACTCGGTTTGCTCGGTTACGGTAACAATCTCCGTCTGAGGATTTTTATCT
Source organism: uncultured Bacteroidia bacterium (assembly GCA_902797895.1). Taxonomy (GTDB): domain Bacteria; phylum Bacteroidota; class Bacteroidia; order Bacteroidales; family UBA932; genus Egerieousia. The sequence goes on from CADBUS010000122.1 coordinate 8,865, forward strand.
TTAGAGTTTCTTCTGTTTTTTCTGTTGCTCTTTTTATCCGCCTTTTTCTCCACCTCTTTCTGCACCTGCTCCTCAACTGTTATGGAGGTGGAGTAAGGCGCTCCGTAACGCTCTTCTATCCAACTCTTTATAACCTCATATTTTATATCCATCTGCTCCTTGTTATCGGAAGCTATGCTCAAAAAAACGCTTTCAATATGGTCTGATGTGTCTGAAATTATGGTAGCGCTTGCCTCCAGACCGCTTATCTTGCCTTCCATAGTGGTTTTACCTGTGGCCTTAATGGCTGTTTTCCAACCTTTTGCAGAGAGCTTACGCACAAACTTATCTGTACTTGCATTGAGCGAAACGCCATCAAAGCTGAGCTTTTTAATCCTTTTAGGCTGATTGGCATATGAGTTTGTGGAAGCAATTATAAGTGTTGCCGCTATGCAGCAAACTTGTAATAATACTCTCTTTAACCAGTTCATATCAAAAATTTTAAAGTTTTTCTTTTTTAACAAAACTAACTATTCCTGTTCCGAGCAAGCCGGCCATAAGAGATGCCATAAGCACCGCTACTTTACCCATATCTCTTAATTGTTGAGTATATTCTGGATAGTCTCCAAACGAAAGCGTATCCACAAATATAGACATTGTAAAGCCTATACCTCCAAGGCAGGCAACTGCAAACAGCTCAGGCCAAGTGGATTTGGCGGGCATAGAGCCAACTTTTGCCTTTATGGCAATCCAAGAGGCCAATGTAATTCCTATAGGTTTGCCAAGCACAAGTCCAAAGAATATACCCATTCCTACACTTCCTATTTGAGGGTTGTATTGGAATATGTTAAAGTAGTCTAAACTCGGCACCGTAACGCCTGCATTCGCAAGTGCAAATATTGGCATTATAAGGAAGTTAACCCAAGGCCCAAGGGCGTGCTCCAACCTGTTGCTCAGCCCCATAGAATTTGTAGATGTTTTGCTCAGGCGGCGGAGTATCTCGCACTGCTCATCGTTAGGGAACTCCTCTTCCTCATTTTTCTGCATCTCAATTTGCTCAATCTTATCGAGTTGCCGAGCATATATCCCTTTTTTGCGGAAGAAATACTCTCTGCTGTAGCGCGGTGTGTATGGTATCAGAAAGGCCATTACCACTCCGGACATTGTTGCGTGTATGCCTGAGTAGTAGAAAAGTACCCATACTGCTATTGCCGGTATAAAGTAGAACCAAGGGCGTTTTTCTCCCACTCTGTTCATAAGCGCAACAAGAACTATCAGCACTACTGCTATCCCCAATAGCATAAGATTTATAGTACCTCCATAAAATATTGCTACAACAAGTATTGCCATAAGATCGTCTGCTATGGCAAGTGCTGTCAAGAATACCTTTAGCGATACCGGCACCTTATCTCTCAATACCGCAAGTATTCCTACTGCAAAAGCTATATCTGTGGCTGTTGGAATACCCCATCCCCCTGCTGCTGCAGTGCCACGATTTATTAAAAAGTAAATTAGTGCCGGAGCAAGTACTCCACCAAGTGCCGCTATTACAGGCATTATAGCTTTCTTAGGTGTGCTAAGTTCTCCACTTGTAAGCTCTCTCTTAATCTCCAAACCTACAGTAAAGAAGAATACCACCATTAAAATATCGTTTATAAACTTCTCAATGGTAAGCTCTTTTGGAAATATAAAGGGGTCTATGTGAGGAATTGATATAACAATGCCAAGCTCGGTCTCTAAAATCTCTCTATACAAATCTTTTGTAAATGGGAGATTTGCAAGCAACATTGCTATTATAACCAAAGAGAGTAGGATAAGTCCCAATGCCCAAGGCTGTGCGGCAAAATTCCTAACCTTGTCTGTAAAAGAGACAAATCCTTTTTTCCAGTGGTAGTCCTTGATGTTTTTGCTCATACCATACGGTGCTAAGTTGAGATTCTATATCTTATTAGTTGTTGAAAATACCTGCTTCAAGCGCTGCGTTAAGCTCCTTTTGCGGAGTGTTGTATGTTACGCTGTTGCCATTTTTCTCTATCATCTTCATTATGCAGAGGGTGTGGTCTGTTTTGCTGTAGCTGAGCTCCAACTTTGCCCAGCCCCCTTTTATCTGCTTGCCTATCAGAAGTTCAAAGGTGTAGTATTTATCTGTGCTGAGCAGGTTTATCGTAGCTGAGTTCTCTTTTGCCGCCTTCTCAATCTCTCCGCCTATGCAGTAGAGCAGGGTCCATTTGAGGGTGCTCATAGAGGGATCTGTTTTGGTGTTGTAGCTCTCGCGAGTTCCTCCTGTAATGAGTATCAGCTTATCTCCTGTAATAAGTGTCTGATTCTTTGCTGGTTTGGAGTACTGCATATTGAGCTGGTTGGTGGCTCTGTTAAAGTAGAGAGTGCCTTGGTTTACTATATCTTTCTTCATCCCCTTCATACTCTTGACCTGCGTAAATGGCGCTATTACTGTCTTATATGTGGCATTTGTCTTTGCAATTTTAGCCATAATATCACTCTTGTTGCCGGCTTGCGCCGCTGCCTCAAAATTGCCCGAAATTATAAACAGTGAGGCTGCACAGAGTATAGCCGCCCCTTTTTTGAATATCCTTAATACCTTATTAACCATAACTTTAATCCTCTTGCTTTTAATAATTAAACAAACATCTTCTTACTCCAAAAAAGATACCACATTTTCTCTTCCCAATATCTCCGAACAGGTGAGCAGAGAGGTTATTGATACCCCTAAGATGCCGTGCAGATTGAGATTCTGCCCTGTAAGGAAGAGATTCTGCAGCGGGGTTTTGGGAGTTAAGAGAGTCTTTATCAGGTTATTACAATCTTTTCTTATGCCGTATGCCGAGCCTTGTATGGTATCGGTATAGTTCATATAGGTAAGCGGAGTACTTGTGATGTAATTCTCTATGGAATCTTTAAGGCCCGGGATACAATTCTCCGCTATTCGGATACACTCCTCCGCCTTTTTCTGCTTGAAGCTCTTGTAGGCCTCACCGCGGCGGCCAACGGCAGTCCCCTCCCATCTCTGTACCTCGCTGTAGTTCATAGGAGCAAGTATATCCATAACCCTTGCATAGTGGACAGGAGCGGCTGCAGTAGGGGAGCTCGGATAGGCGCTACGCGGAACCTGCTGATTTATAAGTATTGCCTTAATGCGCCCCTGAGTTGTGGCATCCGGTATATCCCAAGGAGATGTAAGGTCAGGAGTATAGTAGTAGATGCTCCTGTTCAGATAAGGCAACTTATTCTCTTTAAGCAGAATATTTACCGTAAACATTCCAAAGGTCTGCTCAAGTTTGTGTATGCGGTGCCTGTAGATAGGTCTTATGAAAGAGCTCTCTTTTATTAGGCCAAGTGTGCTTTGCGGATTGAGGTTGGAGATAAAATAATCTGCAAAAATCTTCTCTCCGTTCTCTAACTCAACAGATTGGACATTGCCACCTTCCTCTCTTATTTCCACTGCCTTTGAGTTGGTTAGTACAACTCCTCCCTCTTTCTGAATATTCTGCACTAACTTGTCTGCTATTAACGAGCCTCCTCCACAGAGCCTCCAGGCACTCTGTATGTAGGAGCTGTTTATCTGTGCAAAGGTGTAGAGGGGAAGTGTATTCTTGTTTAGTTCAAGTTTGAGGGAGCTGCCGCTTACAACAGCTCTTAACAGTTGATTCTCAAAGGAATCTCTCATAAACTCGTGAGCGTTGCGGGCAAAGAGAGCATTTGCTTCAAGCCCCTCGTTCTCTTTGAGCAGAGGGCGCGTTATATTGTTTCCCACCTGCTCCAAAAAGTTGACATAGCGTACTATATCCTCCCTATCCTGTGGAAAGTATGAGCATAGGCACTCTATGTAGTTTTTATATCCTCCTGCAAGCAGAAAAGATTTATCTCGGAAAACCACTTGGTTGAAGCCCTCTTTATCTAACTGATACCAAGGCAAATCTGCTATGCCGTAGTGGGTAAATAGCTTGTGGAGAATCTCTCCTTTGCCAAGCGCTCCCACATAGTGGAATCCGGTATCAAACTCCTCTCCCCATCTTTTGAAACTCTGCAGGCAGCCGCCCACTTGGTTGTTCTTCTCAATCACACATACGCTCATACCCTTTTTGGCAAGGGTATAGGCGCACTCCAATCCGCCAAGTCCGCTTCCTATAATCGCTACATTGTACCTGTGCATAGCTAACTTTTCTTGTTCCTATCTCTTTTGAGCTTATAGAAGAGTAGCGGTTGCAAAGTAAAAGTTATCAGTATGGTAGCTGCCATACCGGCCAATGTGGAGAGCCCTATGGAGGAGATTGCAGGGTGGGCGGCTGCCATAAGCGAGCCCACAGCTAAAATAAGCATTACCGCAGAGAAAAATATAGCTGTGCGGTGATACTTGAGCAACTCCTCATTCTCCGCTTGACTACCCTTTATCAGCCCATCCATCACAAAGATACTGTAATCTACGCCCATTCCAAAAATAAATGTGGAAATTACAATGTTTATCAGGTTAAACTCTATCCCCAACAGCTTCATAAGCCCCAGAACAAGATACCAACTCATAAACATTGGAAGAAAGGCTATTATGGCGTATGAGAATTTTCTCAGCGATAGTAACAGAATAATGAAAACAAAGAGCGAGGAGAGTATTAGCACTATATTAAAATCGTGATTCATAATCTCCATCATATCAGTTGTATAGAAGAACGGATTAACAATCAGTACCCCCTCTGCAAGCTCTCTGTTTTTGGAGGCCCCTCCCTGTGATATTCTATTGCAGGCGAGCTTGATACTCTCTTTGTCTGGCGCAAGAATAGATGTAAATACCATATAGGTAGAGTCTTGGCTGCGCTCTATAAAATTGGATAGCATAGCTTGAGGAATGATTCCACTCTCAACAACATTCACAGGCGAGTATTCCGCCTCTATTGCAGAGTAGAAAGGCTCAAACATATCTGCCTCAAAACCTGCGCGTTCAGCCGATTGGGCTACCATCTTTTTAAGTTCGGCCCTCTTTGCAGGAGTCCAAAGAGTATCCCATTTTGCTATCATCTGCTGCTGAGATTGTGCATCAACCAAAAAGGCAGACGGGCTTGTGTAGCTGCTTATTATAGAGCAGTCTTTTAGTTCTTTACAGAGTTTGTCAAGCTCTTTGTTCAGCTTTAATGCCTCGTTTAAATCTTTGGAAAATACGGCTATGTACTCACTCTGTTGATTGGAGTTTATCTTTTTTATGTAGAGTGAATCGGCCAGCATTACCTTTGGCTCAAAGTATCCCAAATTGGTAAGATTGGTATCAAAATCGGCCTTGCCACGTGTAAACACAACGCTTGCTATAAAGGCTATAACTACCAATGTAACAAGCCATTTGAGCCTCCAATATGGGTAGGTGGTAATCTTCTCTATAAGGTTGAATGCCTTTTCGTTTTTTCTGCTTTGCCTCTCTTTGAAGAACTGCGGCAAAAAGAAAAGGGCAAAGAGAGTGGTGCCGAGCATAACAAACGAGGCCATCATTCCAAAATCTCTAAGCAGAGAGGAACGGGTGAAAATCAGCCCCATAAGTGAGCCTATTGTGGTAAGCGAGCCGAGCAGTACAGGCTTGGTCTGGTCCTTAAGAACCTGCTCAACATCAGAGAGATACTTGTGGTGAGTTATAATGTGTATGCAGTAGCTGAGGGCCACTCCCACAACAATACATCCTATCCCCAAGGCTATAAATGAGATACGCCCCTGTATAATATATACCATCGCGATGGCAAACACAACTCCATAAACAAGCGGAGCAAGCAGATAAAAGAGAGTGCTCTTTGTGCGGAAGCTCCACCCTATAATCAGCAATATTACAATGAGAGCCAAAGAGACGGTTAAGGCAAGATCTTTTTTGATTCTCTTTGCGTTGAATACGCTCTGAACAGGGGAGCCATAAAAGAGTACCTCAATATCCGGATGGCTGGCTGAGAACTCCTCTATCTGTGCCAAAAGATTATCTATCAGCCTTGTACCGGCTTTGCTATCCATTGAGTTAAAGGCCGGAGTAATAAAGGCTAAGGCCATAGAGCCATCTGCGCTAAAGAAGTGCATATTTTTGATAGCAAGCCCACCTGCGGTATCTGCACTATCTGCACTATTCTCAGAGCCCTGCTCTCCCATTAAACCGGCAATGGCCATATTCCTGAAAGCGAGCGGATCTTTGCATACAATATCATACCAAATTCCGCCGGCATCTGAACTAAGCAGTTCTACATTGGCATTCATTATAGAGTCCAATGCTTTGGTAGATAGTATGTTATCTACTTTGGAATAGAAATCGGCAGGCAAAAAGCAAGGGGCGTTGTTCAGAACAAATTCGGCTGCTTCGGAGAGTGTAGAACTCTCTATCTTGTTGAGAATGTTCTCAATCTCGTTACTCCCGTTGTTGCTGTATCTGTTGTAGAGCAAGTTACAGAACTCGTCAGAGGCTTCCGTAAGTTTATCAACAACATCTTCATCAGATAGCTCAGACTCCTCTCCGCCAAGTTCGTTAAGGCGAAATTCAAGAAAAATCTTATCCTTTACCTTTAGTTTCTCGAAGGCGTAACGCGCTCCCTGATTGGCTGTTGAGGTGGGCAGCAACTTGGAAATATCCTCCTCGTAGTACATCTTTGAGGCAAGCAATCCCCATAGTGCAAAGCTCCCAAGTAATATAATATAAAAAGCCGCACAATGTCTCTTAAAGAAACGATATGCGGCTAAAGTAAGGTGTGTCATCTTTTTATTTACTCTCTATCTTCTCATAGAGAAAATCATAAAGTTCTGCAAAGTTCTTGGTTTTGAGCAAATCTGTACCCTTTATCTTTATGTCAAAATTTTCCTCAATAAGGGCAACTAAATCAACAAGTGAGAGGCTGTCCAAATCCAAGGTCTTCTTTATATCTGCCTCGGGAGTAATATCCTCCAATTCTACCTCAAATTCATCTGCTAAAATCTTGGCTGTTTTTGCAATCAAATCTTCTTTTGTCATATTTTTCTTATTTGTATGTTATCTTATAAGTTCTTAATTACCAGAGTAGAGTTTGTGCCACCAAAACCAAATGAGTTTGAGAGAAATACATCAAACTTGGTCTCAACTCTGCGGCTCGGTATATTCAGTTTGGCAGAATCCTCATCGGGACTTTCAAAGTTTATGTTGGCCCCAATAAAGTTGTTCTTCATCATTAGCAGAGAGTAAATTACCTCGCTTGCCCCGGCCATCCACATTTCGTGACCGGTTTGTGATTTAGTTGAGGTTACCGGCGGCATCTTGTCTCCAAATACCTGATATATAGCCTTTGCCTCGTTCTGATCTCCCACAGGTGTACTTGTTGCGTGGGCATTTATGTAGCCAATCTGCTCTGCTCTCAAGCCGGATTGCTTCAGAGCCATTGTCAATGAGCGTGCAGGGCCATCTACATTAGGAACAGAGATATGGTCTCCGTTAGATGAGAAGCCGTAGCCGAGCACCTCTGCAATGATAGGGGCGCCTCTCTTAACTGCAGATTCGTAATCTTCCAAAATTACAGTTGCCGCTCCTCCCGATGGTACCAAACCATCGCGATTCTTATCAAATGGTCTTGATGCCTTTTCAGGCTCGTTCTCACGCTTTGAGAAGGCTCCTATGCCATCAAAGCTGCATACGGAATAGGGGTTAACCTCTTGTGCGCCTCCACAGATTATCATATCCTGCAACCCCTGCTGTATAAGCAGAGCACCCCATCCGATAGAGTGTGAGCCGCTGGCGCAAGCACCTGATACAGTGAGATTTATGCCCTTTAGCTTGAATATGCAGGAGAGGTTCATAGTTACGGTGGAGTTCATAGATTTGAAAATACCGCCGCTGCCTATAAGTGATGTGTTCTTCTTCTCCCTCATTGCATCTACGCTGTTTACAACAGGCTCGGCACTTGAGTCGTTGCCGTAGAGCAGGCCAACCTCGTGACTATCCAAATAATCTTGATCTATGCGGGCATCTTTGAGAGCATCTGCAGTAGCGCAGTATGCGTAGAGTGCCTGCTCAGGCATATAAACTCTCTGATTACGAGAGAGAACTCCTTTAAGGTTAGGTATTTCCAAATGGCCTGTGAGTGCGGAGAGAAAACCCATCTCTTTGCGCACCGGATCAAAAACAATACCGCTCTTGCCTGTGTAAAGTGAATTCCTAACCTCTTCCAAACTTGTTCCGAGGCAGGAGTAAATTCCAATTCCGGTTATAACAACTCTTCTTTTCATAGTATCACCAATTAAGGGGCGAATATAGCAATTTTTGTCTATTAGGCCAAAAAAACAGCCCCCCGAAGGGAGCTGCAAAACATCATTATGAAAACCTCTGTAGGAGATAGGAGAATCGAACTCCTATTTAGGGAATGAGAATCCCTTGTCCTAACCGTTAGACGAATCTCCCATTGGATTTGGGCTGCAAAGGTACAAAATAATTCCGTTCTTGCAAATTTTTATTCAAAAAATGCTCAAAAAGCAGCAACCAATGCTATCAAAAATGCCACAACCCAGGCCAAGACTATGGTATA
>CADBUS010000123.1 GCA_902797895.1 uncultured Bacteroidia bacterium
CGATTTTGAGAATAATCCAAAAGATCTCAGCTCCATAATAGATGCCATTCAGGCCGAACTCGGCGGCCTCTTCATTTAAGGCTTCCTATCATTCTTCGCTGCGCTCAGAAAGAGGTTTGCGGTTAGCGTAGGTCTATGAATTTGATGGGCTTGCGGCTCATTGGTGGGTAGATGGCCTTTTGGATTAGCTCTTGAGGCTCAATGGATATATCCGGTGCAACTCTTATTTTTGAGCGGAATATATCTTTTACCATCTTTATAAACTCATCAGACCTATCTTGTGAGGCTATGCGGATTCTTATGCTGTCTGTTCCTATTGAATTGGTGTAAACTTCTATTATATAGCAGTTTATTTGAGGTATATTGTCTAATATATCGTTAAGGGCAGGAGGGTAGAGCGTAGTCCCCTTATACTTTATCATCTGTCCTTTGCGCCCCAATACAGGTTTGAGTCTTACGGTGTTACGCCCACATTTGCAAGGGGCGGAGAGGCGGTCACAAATATCGCCGGTGCGGAATTTGAGCAATGGCATTCCGGTAATTCCGAGCGTTGTGATAGTTACCTCTCCGGGAGTTCCTTCAGGCACAGGAGCACCGGCATCGTCCAAGAATTCAACTATTATAAGCTCCGGCTGCAGATGGCCTCCGCAATGGTGTTCGCACTCTGTGAATGAGCTTTGCATTTCGGTAGAGGCGTATGTTGTAAAGAGTTCAAGTTCTGGCCATTCAGATTGTATTCTCTCTCCGAGCTTACTTAGGTTAAACTCCGAGTCTCTAAGTACCTCGCCAATACAAATAGCCTTTTTGAGCGAGCTTGCCCTGTAATCTATTCCGCTCTCCTTTGCATACTCCACAAGTTTGAGTATAAAGGATGGAACTACCATACAGAATGTAGGGTTAATGCGTTTTATTGTATCCCATTGCAACTGTGGAATACCATTGCCAACTCTCACAATGCCGCATCCTAACTCTCTGGCTCCCATATAGTAGGCAAAGCCGGCCATAAAGCGGCGGTCTATAGTGGTCATTAGCTGCATTATATCCTGCTTTGTTATGCCTGCGGTGGTAAAGGAGAGGTACTCGTTGCGTGCGAGCCTTTGCAGGTCTTGCTCTGTAAGCGGCACAGTTACAGGCTCTCCGAGCGTTCCGGAGGTAGTAACATAGTCTATTATTTTCTCCCTGCCCACACACCAGAAATCTTTTCCGTAATGCTGAAGCTCTCTTTTTGAGATAGTTGGGAGCTTTTGTAAATCCTCAATGGTTTTAATATCGGATATGCCTATCCCCTCCTTTGCAAACATTTGCTTGTAGAAAGGAGAGTTTTGTTGCAGATATTCAAGGGTTTGGGCAAGCAGCTGCTCTTGCAGGCATTTTATCTCCTTTGGGGAGCAGAACTCAATATTCTTATTCTCCGGCATACTCTGTTTACTTGGCATAGGTTTTTACTCATATCTGAGTGCCTCTATAGGGTCTAAGGCCGCGGCTCTCTTTGCAGGGAGGTAGCCGCTGCTAATGCCTACTATAAAGCAAGTTACTATCGCGATAAAAATCCATAGCCAAGGCACAACAAACGAGGCTTGCATAAGGCTTGCCACCCAGTTGCCGGCAAGAAATCCCAAGACAACTCCAATAATGCAGCCAATTTGCGCTATTACTATAGACTCAAACAAAAACTGTTGGCGGATAATTTTGGCGGAGGCTCCAATTGCCTTTCTTACACCAATTTCTGCGGTGCGCTCCTTTACAGAAACCAACATTATATTCATAAGGCCGATTGCCGCACCAAGCAGGGTTATAAGCCCTATGATTCCGGCAATGAGGGTTATTATCGAGAGAGTTTTGTCTGTACTCTGCATCATAGACTCGTTGTAGCTGATGTAAAAATCGGTCTGGTCGTATGGAGAGAGTCTTCTTACGGAGCGGAAAGTCTGCTCTGCAAGTTCACGCACCTGGGCATTGCTCATCTGCTCGGTATAAGGCTTTACTGCAATGTACCAAGAGGTATTTTCAGATACAAAGCGAGCCCTGCCATTGCTTAGCGGAATCAAAATTGAATTGTGTACTCCGCCCATCATATTGCCGGATGGCTTTTCCAATACACCTATAATGCGATAGCTGATTCCTCCTACAGATACATTTTTGCCCACAACTTCCTCTCTGGGATCAAAGAGCTTGTTTGCTGCCTGTGAGCCAATTACACACACGTACAGCCCATCTTTGATATCGTTTTCAGAGAGGGCGCGTCCGCTATTTATCTTTAGGTTTGCGAACTCAATATAATCTTCATCTACAAGATAGATAGCGGCATCGGGATTGGTGCTTCTATCTTGATACTTAATAGTTTGCCCGTTCAGGCGAGTATATACGGAGATTACCGAGCTTACCTGCTCTGCAAAGAGGCTCTTAAAGGTTGTTGCTTGTAAATAGCTTATTGAAAGGTTGTTGCGAATTCGTTTGCCTTTTGAGTCTCCCTCCGTACGATAATAGTCGGGTTGTATGTAGAAAGATTTTGCTCCAAGCCTCTCAAAGCTCTTTTTTACCTCCACTTTAAGTGCCTCTGTGGCGGTAAGAATGCCAAGGAGGGAGGTTATTCCTACGGCAATCATTATTATTGTGAGTGCGCTTCTGAGACGATTGCTCTTGATGGATCTGAGTGCAACATTCAAATTCTCTCTCACAAGTGGTGTAATCCGTATCATACTCAATTTACTCAAATCAAATTTATATTAGTGGGTAAAAGTAGGAAATATTCTTTTATTAGAGTACATTTGTGCGTTTTAAGAGCAGAGTATAATGAAAAAAGAGTTCTCAAAGAGGCCGGCCAAGGCGGCAGGTGGCCGTAAGGTTTCTTCAACAGGCGGCCGCAAGAGTGCATCAACAGGTGGACGAAGGAGTTCATCTGTAGGCGGCCGTAAGGCCTCATCCGGCAAGGGCAGCTCCGCTAAGATGGCAGCAAAGGGCAGAGCCGGCAAAGGTGATACAGAAAAGAAAACTCCTGCAAGAGGAGCTTCTGCTAAAGGTTTTGCAGAGAGAAAAGAGTTTATAAAGAGGAGTTCTGCAAGAAGTTCAGCAAGAGGTTCAGCAAAAGGTGCAGCAAGAGGTGCAACAAGGAGTGCGTCAAAAGGGGCGTCAAGGGCAGAATCAGTAAAAGGAGCTCCTAAAAGAGGTGTATCCGGCAGAACAGGCGACAAAACGCTACGCCGCAGCAATAGAGAGATAGAGCAGTTGCGCAGTCAGGTTGAGGAGCGTGCCGCAATGCCGGGCCATATAAAGAGCCGCGCTCAAGTATCAACTCCGCAGCGCCGCCGTCCAAAGGTAAGCGGCGATGAGGGAATCCGCCTGAATAAATTTATTGCAAACTCCGGTATCTGTTCTCGCAGAGAGGCAGACGAATATATCAAGCAGGGGATGGTAACCGTTAATGGCCAGATAGTTACAGAGCTTGGCACTAAGGTGTATATGAACGATGATGTGCGCTTTAATGAGCAGAGGCTAAAGGGAGAGGAGAAGGTTTATATAATTATGAACAAGCCAAAGAACTGTGTAACAACTACATCAGATCCTCACGCCACAAAAACGGTTTTGGATTTGGTGGCCGGAAAATGTCCGCAAAGAGTATATCCTGTAGGCAGGTTAGACAGAGATACCACAGGTGTGCTACTGCTTACCAATGACGGAGAACTTACAGAAAAGCTCACCCATCCATCGTACAACAAAAAGAAGATTTACCACGTATTCTTGGATAGCAATTTGCGGCAGAACGATTTTGAGAAGATTCTGAAAGGCGTTCATTTAGAAGATGGTATGATAGCTGCCGATTCGCTCTCTTATATAGATGGAGACCACACTCAAATAGGGATAGAGATTCACAGCGGCCGCAATCGCATAGTAAGAAGAATTTTTGAGAGCCTTGGCTACAAGGTTAAGAAGTTAGACCGCGTATATTTTGCAGGGCTTACCAAACAGGCTCTCCGCAGAGGGCAGTGGAGATTCTTAACAGACAAGGAGTTGGCTATTTTGCAGATGGGCTCATACGAGTAAAAGGCTTGTAGATAACAATGGAGAAAAGCAGTTTGAATATGGCAGAAGAGTTGGAGAGCGGCAGAGTTTTCCGCTCCGGTTTCGTCAATATTATAGGTAATCCTAATGTTGGCAAATCTACCCTTATGAATACACTCGTTGGGGAGAAGCTCTCTATTGTTACTCCAAAGGCCCAAACCACACGCCATAGGATAATGGGAATTGTTAACGGAGAGGATTACCAGATTGTTTTTTCCGATACTCCGGGTATTCTCAAACCGGCATACGAGCTGCAGCAGGCAATGATGAATTTTGTGGATACGGCTATCGGCGATGCAGATATAATACTCTATGTTACAGATGTATATGAAAAGTCAGAAAAGAACAAAGAGTATGTAGATAAACTCAATCTGCTCAGTTGCCCTGTTATTGTGGTTGTAAACAAGGTAGATTTGATGGAGGGGCAAGAGGCTCTGAATGAATTGGTTGAGAGGTGGCATACTCTTGTTCCCAAAGCAGAGATACTGCCAATGAGCGCGTTAAACCGTTTTAACACAGATGTTCTGCTCTCCAAAATAGTATCGCTGCTGCCGCAACAACCGGCCTGGTATGATTCTGATGTGCTTACAGACAAGAACTTGCGCTTTTTTGCCTCTGAGATATTGAGAGAGAAGATACTTGAAAACTACACAAAGGAGATACCATACTGCACAGAGGTTGTTATAGACAGCTTTAAGGAGACAGAGAATCTCTACTCCATAAGCGCAATCATAAATGTAGTGCGCTCATCTCAAAAGGGGATAATAATAGGGAAGGGGGGAGCGGCTCTTAAACGCGTTGGAACACAAGCCCGTAAGGAGATGGAGAAATTCTTTGAGAAGAAGGTCTTTTTGCAGATATTCGTTAAGGTAGATCCCCACTGGAGAGAGAACAAAAAAGAGCTCAAACGCTTTGGATATATAGAGTAGGCGGCCTCTTTTCCGATATTGATAATGTTAAAGCCTTGAGCTGCTTTTTACTTTTGACAAAGATTTCTATTATCTTTGCTAAAAGCTAAAACAATTTCTATTATGAGAAAATTTCTGACTCTGATTGCCCTATTTTTTGCTTCTGTTAAGATGCTTTTTGCAATATCTTCCCAAGCAAAGGTTGAAGTACCAGGTGCTCTTTTCAATGAAGGAGCTTACAGCCATATCAAAGAAGTGCCTGAAGTTCTTTTCAATCAGAACTATACGCTGAGGTTGGACTATGTTTTTTCCGGTGATGCTCATCATACAGAAATTTCGCTTGCCAAGATGGCTCGGTTGGAGGGATGGTGGGGCAGAAATGTGAATACAGATAGGCTTCATCTGCGTGGCAATGGTATTATAACTCTCACGGACTCAGCAACAAGAAAGGTTTTATATACAAACTCTTTCTCTACTCTCTTTTCTGAGTGGCAGAGTACTTCGGAGGCCCTTACTACGCGTAAAGCCTTTGAGAATGTATTTCTTGTGCCAATGCCTGCGGCAAAAGCATACGTAACTGTTGAGTTGATAGACAAAAGCGATAATCTAACAGCATCGTTTACCCACCTTGTAAATCCGGCAGATATTCTTATCCGCCCTATAACCTCTCCTTATACTCCGGACAGATGCCGTTATATGCACAAGGGTGGAGATAGCCGCAATGTTATTGATGTTGCTATAGTTGGAGAGGGATACACAAAAGAAGAGTTGGATATTTTCTATCGCGATGCAAAGCAGACAACAGATGAAATTCTTAGCTATGAGCCATTTAAAAGTCTGGCAGATAGATTCAATTTTATTGCGGTGCCTGTTGAGAGCTCGGAGAGCGGAGTGAGTATTCCGTTGAAAAACGAGTGGAAGCAGACAGCATTCTCTTCTCATTTCAGCACCTTTTATTCAGACCGCTATCTTACAACTCTTAATCTGTTTGATTTGCACGATGCTCTTGCAGCTGTTCCATACGAGCATATTATAATACTCGCCAATACAGATAATTACGGCGGTGGAGGCATACTGAATTCATACGTTCTTACAGCCGCCCATAACCGTTGGGCAATGCCGGTGGTGGTGCACGAATTTGGCCATAGCTTTGCCGGCCTGGCAGATGAGTATTTTTATGACGATGGCACAGATCAGTACGATTTAACCAAAGAGCCTTGGGAGCAGAACATTACAACCCTTGTGAACTTTGAGAGCAAGTGGTATGACCTTCTTTCTCAAGAGTTGGAAACGAGTTCCGAGAATGGTAAGGGCAAAGCAAAAAGCAGAGAGCGCCGCAAAAATAAGCAGCCTAAAATTGGTACAGGCGACTACTATGGTATAGAGGTGGTTACAAAGGCAGACCAAGCCCTTCCGGCCTATAAAACCCTTGTGGAAGCAGATTACAAAGTGGGGCTCTATGAAGGTGGCGGCTACCTCTCAAAAGGTATCTACCGCCCATACCCAACCTGCCGTATGAGGGACAACAGCTACCCCCTCTTCTGCCCTGTCTGCGTCCGAGCCATCACTCGTATGATAGAATATTATACTATCCAATAACTCTCATCCTATTGTGCTGTGGAGTTGCGCTTTGAGGCTTGTTGGTAAATCTCATAGAGGCGCTCTCTTAGATGTACAGGTTCACTTCAAACCGGCCTTTTCTTTATTTCAGCCAATCAAGATAGTTTTCCGGGGTAATTGTAACTGTTTCTTTTATGTTGTAGGCCTCTAAAAATGATTTTGGGAAGCGGACATTTGCTTTCTTGGGATTCCATTTCATTTCAAAGGCTGTCATAGTACCGTCGCACTCCTCTATGTAATCTATCTCTTGTTGTGATTTTGTACGCCAGAAATAGATATTGCAATAGTGCTGGTTATAATGGTTGTGTTTTATGCGCTCGGAGATAAAGAAATTTTCCCATAAGGCTCCCATATCATTGCGCATATCAATAGATGCAAACTGCTGAATTACAGCATTGCGAACGCCATTATCGTAGAAATAAATCTTTTTTGCACGCTTCAATTCGTTCCTAAGATTCCGGCTTAATCCGTTGAGTCTGAAAATTATATAGCATTTTTCAAGTAAATCTACATATTTTTCTACCGTTTTATTGTCTGTTCCAATGGTTTGTGCCAATTCATTATAGGAAACCTCCTCGCCAACTTGATATGCCAATGCCCTAAGCAGTTTGTTGAGTATCTCAGGCTTGCGTAAAGAATCTGTAGAGAGGATATCTTTATATAAATAGCTGTCTGTTAGGGTAATGAGTAAATCGCGTGCGTTGCCGGAATGTGTAAGAATGTCTGGATATGAACCATATATAAGTCTGTGCTCAAATAACCTTTTTACCTCTAAATATCCTTCACTTTGCCAAATTTCATTAGTTGAAATAGGGAACATCTGATATTCAAGTTTTCTGCCTGTGAGAGGTTCGTTGAGACGATTGCGGAGTTCAAAAGCCGATGAGCCGGTAGCAATAATCTGAATCTCTTTAATATTATCTACCATCAACTTGAGTGTCAATCCGATATTATCAACCCTTTGTGCTTCATCAATAACAATGAACTTATGGTTGCCGAGTAAGGCTTCTATCTCCCTCATATTTCGGTTTGTAAGCAATGAAACATTCTGTGGCTCATCGCAATTCAAGAACAAGACATCATCTATCTTTTGTTCTTGCATCAGTGTTTTCAGTAGTGTGGTTTTGCCTACTTGGCGTGCCCCAAGCAGTAAAATCACCTTGCCTATAAAACAGCGTTCTTTTATTAAGGGTAATAAATCTCGCTTATACATCTGCTCTATTTTTATTGCTGCAAAAATAGTGCATAAACCAAAAAAATGCAAACTTTTGGGATTATAATCCTAAAAAGTAGTATGTTTTTTGGGAACATAATCCCAAAAAGTACTACTCAGGAGAGGTCGCGAGGATTGCTTTGTATTGGTTGCGTTTGGCTATGTTCATCAGCTCCACCACCTTTTCTATTGGCACGCTCTGGTCTGCCATAATTGTAAAAGTGGGCTCTGCGCTATTTTGCAGAAGTGCCTGAACTGCAAGCTCTACCTGCTCGTATGGAGTTGCCTTGGCCTGGCCGTTTATATGATATGAAAATGTATCTGTATCGCGATAGTGCTTGATAGATATGCTTACCTGTGGCTGTGCGCTTACCTGATTGGTGCTCTTTGGAAGCAGCAGCTTGAGGGCGTTAGGGTTTATGAGCGTGGAGGTTACAAGAAAGAATATCAGCAGCAAAAAGACAACATCTGTCATAGATGACATACTGAATCCTGCCTGTAGCTTATTTCTCTGTTTGATAGCCATTTGCAGAACTATTTTGTGTTGGCTGCCCTATTATCTTGCAGCATATCCATAAACTCTATCGTATTGCTCTGGAGCGTAAATACAAGGTCTGAAACCTTGGCTGTAAGGTAGTTATAGCCAAAGTAGGCAAGGATTCCCACTATAAGTCCGGCTACAGTTGTAATCATTGCGGTATAGATACCGCCGCTCAGCAGCGTAATATCTATATTGTTGCCTGCCTGAGACATATTGAAAAATGCCTGTACCATTCCAAGCACCGTACCCAAAAATCCTATCATTGGGGCTCCTCCTGCAATAGATGCAAGGGCAGGTAGCCCCTTTTCAAGCCTTGCTACCTCTATGTTGCCCATATTCTCAACTGCGGCCTGTATATCTGTTAGCGGCTTGCCTGTTCTCTCTATTCCCTTCTCTATCAGATGGGCTACAGGGGTATCGCTTCTGCGGCATAGCTCCAGAGCGGCCTTGCTTTTACCATCGCGAATAAAATTCTTGATCTCCTCCATAAAGTTAGGATCTATGCTTGAGGCTTTTCTAATTGCCCACCACTTCATACCAAAAATGTAAAGCGTTATAACAGAGAGAATTAGAAGCGGAATCATAAGCCATCCTCCCTTAACCGCCATATCTATCATACTCATAGATACATCCTCTTGGGTGGCGATTGTTGTAGCAGCCTCCGCCATATCCGATTGCAGCAAAATAGCGAGTGGTGTCATATAGTTATATTATTTACTATTACGATTGTAAAACTATTACGGTTGTAAAACTGTGTGTAAAACTAATACTTTCAAATCAAAACTCAATATATTTTGTATGGGTACTTTATATCTGTTAGGAATAGGGCATTGCCGGGCACCGAGCCGCCGGCGCTGCAGCGGTCTTTTTGGCGCAACATCTGCGCAATCCACTCTGCCGGGCGTTTGCCTGTTCCTACCTCCAAAAGCGAGCCTACCATAGCTCTTACCATATTTCTTAAAAAGTGGTCTGCCGTAACGGTAAAAACAAAATCCTTACCTCTCTCCATTTTTGAGAAGGGAGCCGGGCTCTTGAAGGGGCTCCAAAAGGCCTCCGTTACGGTGCAGATGGTGGTTTTGTTATCGCTCCCAACCTTCTGCAAACTGCTGAAATCTTGAGTGCCGAGCAGCTGCTGCGCCGCCTGATTCATAAGTTCAATATCCAAGTTGCGGCACTTTACAAAGTGGGTAAATTGGCTGTTAAAAGGGTTGGGACTTGTGGTTATAAAGTATTTGTAGGTTCTGCTTACAGCATCAAAACGGGCGTGTGCGGCAGGGTGCATCTTATAAATACCAAAAACCTTTATTTGATGTGGCAGAATGGCATTTAATTTGTAGATAAATTTTTCTTTTGAGCGGCCTCTCAGTTGGGTGGCGCCGGCAGGGGATATTTCTGCGTGAGCGTAGTAGTTTATTGCATTTACTCCCGTATCAGTTCTGCCGGCCCCAATAACCTCAACCACCTCTTTCAGGAGCGTTGAGAGAGCATCTTGCAGAATCTGCTGAATGGTTTGGCCATTCTTCTGAATCTGCCAGCCGCAAAAGGGAGCGCCGTTGTATGACAACCTTATGAAGTATCTCATAGGGTACAAAGATATTAAAGAGGCAATAGAGTAAAAAGGGTAAAAGAGTTTTTTTACAGAGATTTAACAACAATTTTGTAATTAAAAAGCAGATAAAATATTATGATGGAGAGTGTTAATATTAAAGAATTGAATGACAGAATTCAGAAAGAGAG
The DNA here is from genome assembly GCA_902797895.1 of uncultured Bacteroidia bacterium. GTDB lineage: Bacteria > Bacteroidota > Bacteroidia > Bacteroidales > UBA932 > Egerieousia. The sequence continues at coordinate 10,079 of CADBUS010000123.1, forward strand.
CGCCTTTGTGGATATTATCTCTATGGAGATGAACAAGGTTATTGTAGGTCAGAAGCATCTTATTGAGGATTTGCTTATTGGCTTGCTTGCAGATGGGCACCTACTGCTTGAGGGTATGCCTGGCCTTGCTAAAACCTTGGCTATAAGTACTCTTGCTGATATTATAGATGCCAAGTTCAATAGAATTCAGTTTACTCCAGATTTGCTGCCCTCTGATATTGTGGGAACAATGATTTACAGCCAGAAGAGCGAGCAGTTCCAAGTTAAGCAGGGGCCTGTGTTTGCA
>CADBUS010000124.1 GCA_902797895.1 uncultured Bacteroidia bacterium
TGCCGAGCAACTTGGGGCAGAAGAGATTGAAGCCGCTACACAAAGTGGCAAGTTGATAGACCTTACCAATCTTAACCGAGATACAATTATTGCCCTCTTAAGCTGACAGGCGAGCGACTACTCCAATTCATCCCTTATCAGAGGTAGCAATTGCAAATCTGCCGGCAGCCATTGAACACTGTCTAAATCGTTTGCAGAGAGCCATTTGGCAGCACTATGCTCTTTGAGGGTTATGCCCTCTGATGCAAGGCGCACTATGTAGCAGTGCATCTTTAGATGGAATGTGGGATAATCCCACTCTATTGTTTTAAGAGGCTTTTCTATAATAATTTGGGTATCAAGCTCCTCTTTTATCTCCCTCCTTAAAGCCTGCCTCTTTTGCTCTCCCTCCTCAATCTTTCCTCCCGGGAACTCCCACCACCCTTTGTAATTGCCATATCCTCTTTGGGTTGCAAATATCTTTTTGCTACCTCTATCTGTTATTACTGCTGCAACTACCTCTACTGTTTTCATAATTCAGACTATATGCAAATCTGCTTTATTATAGGAAAAACATAGCAACTCCAATCATACTCACTACCACTCCAATAATCTCTCGTAGCTTTATTTTCTGCTTGTAAATCAGAGAGTAGGGGAGAATTATCAGTACCGGCGTGAGTGCCATCAGGGTAGAGGCTATTCCGGCATCGGCATACTGCACAGCCATTAGTGAGAGCGATACTCCCAAAAAAGGACCGAATATGGTGGTTAGCAGTGCATTAGAAAAGCCTTTTTTATCGCGATAAGAGTAGAGCAGTCTCTTCAAATCCTTACGCAGAGCAATAATTGCCACAAAGCCTATCGCTCCTACTATGGCTCTTATCATTGTGGCAGCAAATGGCATTATATGGTGCATAAGAGCGGGGGCATTCTGAGGAATGTCTGCGCTGTAATGCTCCATACCCATTTTGCTCAGTACCAAGCCAACACCCTGCCCAACACCGGCTCCTATTCCAAGAAAAACACCCTTTACGGGTAGGGTAAGAGCGAGTTTGTGCCCCCCTTTGTGGCCATTTGTGGCTGTGGCATTGCCATGCTCCTCGTGTGTACGGCTATCTACCTTTTGGCGGCTCAGTATTGAGATAGCAATACCGCTAAGGGTTATAGCCATAGCAATCCACGATTTGCCGCTCAGTCTCTCTCCGAGCATAATCCAGGCAGCAATGGCGGCAGATGGGGGAGCCAATGTCATAAAGAGCTGCCCGAATCTTGCTCCTATTACAAGATAGGAGCTGAAAAGGCAGTAATCTCCAAAGAGATAGCCCACAACAGCCGAGAGAGCCAGATAGTACCAAGCCTTTCCTCCGGCATAAAGCGGATATGGCGAACCTGTAGCAAAAAAAAGTATTAAAGCTATGAATATAGTGGCAAAAATAAGGCGTATTGCATTGAGAGTCATAGCCCCAAGGCGCCGCCCTGCAGCATCTGCAAAAAGGGCGGTAGCTGTCCATAAAACAGCTACACCAAGTGATAACATCTCTCCAAGATATTGCATAAATATGGTTTTTAGGGTGCGAAAGTTAGCTATTTTAGCTATATTGCCACATAGAATTCAAAACATATTCAAAATATCGTATATGAAAAAGATTTTAGCATTAGCTTTGTTTGCACTTCTCTCTTGTGGCATATCATACGCACAGAGCGGACTGCCAAGAGTTTACAATGAGGAGATAAATCCTGTTGAGCAGATAGAGAAGGCTTTGGCAACCTCTGCAAAAGAGGGAAAATTTGTAATAGCCCAGCTTGGAGGCAATTGGTGCCCTTGGTGTTTGAAATTTGCAGATTTTATAACAAAGGATGGCGAGATTAAAAAGATGGTGGAGGAGAACTTTGTGTATATACACGTAAACTACAATCCGCGCAAAAAATTGGAGGGTGTGCAAAAAGAGCAAACCCAAAAGATGTTGCGCCGTTTGGGCAACCCTGTACGCTTTGGTTTTCCTGTGTTTGTAGTGTTGGATGCAAAGGGAAAAGTGCTTCATACCCAAGACTCTAACTATCTTGAAGAGGGGGAGAGCTATAACAAGAAAAAGGTAATGAGCTTCTTCAAAAATTGGAGCCCTAATGCTGTGAAAGGAGCAAAGTTGTAACAGAGAAATTATTCTATCTCTATCTTCTTGATAGGCTTTGCCGGAACTCCGCCAACTATTGTATTGGGTTCTACATTTTTTGTTACTACAGCACCGGCGGCTACAATTGCCCCATCCCCAATGGTTACACCTTCAAGGATGGTTGAATTGGCTCCTATCCATACATTTTTCCTATATGGATGGGAGCATAGGTCATTCCGGAGCGCTTGCTTGGGTCAAGTAGGTGATTGAGTGTAGCCAATACTACATTGTGTCCTATTAGCGCCCCATCATCTATGGTGATACCACCTTGGTCTTGAAACTTGCAGCCCATGTTGATAAATACCCCTTCACCAACAATTGTGTTTTTTCCA
>CADBUS010000125.1 GCA_902797895.1 uncultured Bacteroidia bacterium
AATCTTTTGGGGTGCGGCCGCCGCCTTTTCCACCACCTGCCGAGCCTGCTCTGCAAAGTGCAAATCACCCAATCCAAGAGCCGCAAATACCTCTTCCATACATCTTTGGCTTGGTGTGATGGGTGCAAGTATTTTGCCCTTTTGGCGGCAAAGAGCCCGCCTCTCTGCGCGGTGTTTGTCTATCTCCTTGCGCCTTACTCTCCGCCCTTTGAAGGCGGAGCGCACAACCAGAAAGAGCGATAAAATCCTGCTTCTTAAAACTCCGTGTATATCTGCAATATCTGTTATGCCAAACTCTTTTATCAGCCTCCCCGACAGTTTCCAAAGCCCAGCAACAGAACCGCAATACTCTTTGGATGAGCGATTTGTGGAAGCCCCAATATAGTGCAAATTGAGAATATTATCTGCGGCAGAGAGCCCAACAGGCTCAAACATAGCCTGATAACGAGGCTGCGAGAGCATATAGAAATCGGCCTGTGAATTGCGCCTTGCATACTCCATAACTAAAGGTGCGGAGATTGCCACATCTCCCATTGCGGAAAACCTTATTACCAAAATCTTTTTGCTCATAGTTTAGGCAAACGCCCTGCGCAGGCAACAGGTACAGACTACTTTTTATATAGTATAGGATTTGTTGCAGGATCGTTATACATCTTCATCTGCTTATAGACTTTCATATATTTGCGCCCTGCCGCAATATCCTCAAGTAGAGCATCTATGGCAGATGAAAGATCTTGCTCCTGCAGCAGCAGCACATTCAATTTTTGCCGGCATTTTTCTCTATGTTCGGGGCTTGCACTCTCTCTATGAGCCTCCTCCTTCATATGGTAGATTTTTAGCTGCAATATTGAGAGGCGGTCTATTGCCCAAGCCGGAGTTTCTGTATTTATTGTAGCCCCCTGCTGAATCTGCACATTATTGTATCTCTCTAAAAACCAGCTATCTATCATCTCAACTAAATCTGTACGCTCCTGATTTGATTTATCTATGCGCCGTTTTAACAGCAGTGCTTCAGAAGGATCTATCTGCGGATCTCTTATAATATCTTCCAAATGCCATTGTACAGTATCTATCCAATTTTTAAGATAGAGTACTGCCTCTATGCTCCCCTCTTTGTAAGGGTTTGATATGGGGGTATCTACATTGTTTTTGTTGTGATAATCCTCAATGCTTCTATTAAAAATTGCAATTGCAGAACCGGTGAAATTCATCTTAATATCTATTTATTTCTCTTTACAATTGAGCTTGCAAACTCCTCAAGCCTATCCTTTTGCGCCTTTGTCAGCTTTATCTTGGAGAGTGTTTGCAGGGCCTTTTTATAGTATTTGTCTATTGCCTGCAGAGCAAGTTTATCTACTCCTGTTGCGCGATAGAACTGCTGTACTGCGGCAATCTTCCTATCCTCCATTTGCTTGCGCTTGCTCTCAGAAAGGTTTGGTTGATAAGGGTTTATGGCCAAAAGCTCATCCAACTCTCTTTTTTGTGCGCTCTTTTTTGCCACTATATTTTGGCATTTTACAAGCAGCCAGGTCTTTTTGTTGTTCAGAATATCTCCGCCAATCTTTTTACCAAAAATTTTCTCATTGCCAAAGGAGTCAAGATAGTCATCCTCTATCTGAAACGCTATTCCAAGGTCATATACAAATTTATAAATCTGCTCGGCGATAGCATCTGATGCTCCGCCTATTATGGCTCCCATTTTAGCTGAGCAACTGAGCAGCACCGCCGTCTTCAGCCCTATCATCTTAATATACTCTGCCATAGAGACATTGCTCCTGCTCTCAAACTCCATATCCATCTGCTGCCCGTGGCACACCTCTATGCTGGAGCCGGCAAAAAGCTCCAATATTTTTGGGAGAACTTTTGCCGGTGCCTTTCCAACCATATAAAAGGCCATAAGGCACATAGTATCTCCGCCAAGTATTGCAACATTAGTGTCCCATTTTTTATAAACGGTTGGTTTACCGCGCCTTAACTCCGCCTTATCCATAATATCATCGTGAATAAGAGTAAAGTTGTGCAGCAGCTCTATTGAGGTTGCAGGGCCCAGGATAGTCTCATCTATCTTGTTGCTGAACAAGTTGTAGGCAACCATACAGAGCCTTGGCCTTAGCCGCTTGCCCCCCAAATCCATTGTATATTTGAGCGGAGCATAGAGCCCTCTCGGCCTCTGAGGCCATTTGAACGACTCCACGTGGCCATCTATTATCTTATAAAGTTCCTCTGTTTTTAGCATAATATGCAAATTTAAGAATTATCAACTATTTTTGGGGAAAAATAGAGCAAAAAAGCCTTAAAAATGGGTAAGAAAGAGGATATAGAGATGGCGCAATCTTCTGCAAATTCAGCTGCAAAGCAGGGCAGAGCGGTGGTGGTAAAGCATACAGGCAGCCACTATCTGCTCTCTCAATTGCCTGAATGGAAGCCGTTTGTAGCTGTTGTAAAAGGCAAGTTGAGGCTGGCCGAGAGCTCCTACACCAACCCTATTGCAGTGGGAGATTTGGTGGAGTATGAGAGCGAAGATGGCGGGTTGAGCTGCTCTATAAAGAGCGTACTGCCAAGGCGCAACTGCCTTGTACGCCGCTCGGTAAATCTCTCTCGGCAAAACCATATAATTGCAGCCAACATAGATATGGCCTTTCTTACCGTAACCCTCGCCTTGCCGCAGGTAAAGCTACAGTTTGTAGATAGGTTCTTGGTTACCTGCCAGGCATACGATGTGCCGGTAACCATACTGCTCAACAAGGCCGATATGTACAGAGGCGATGAAGGCTCACAGGAGCTTGCTGATCAGGAGCTTGCTCAAGTGGCTGCCGGCTTTGTGGAGCTATATCAAAAGGCCGGTTACAGGGTTGTGGAGACCTCGGTTGCAACAGGGTATAACATAGAGCTTGTACGAGAGTTGTGCAAAGATAAGGTGGTGCTATTCAGCGG
>CADBUS010000126.1 GCA_902797895.1 uncultured Bacteroidia bacterium
GAGTTTTTTATTGATGGCAGCAGAGGAGAATGGAACAGCAGCGGCAGCGCAAAATCTATGGGCGAGTATATTGGAGAGGTTACAGAAATTATTGACAGCAAGAGCGTTGGCCGCAAAGGCAATGATGGCTGTGTGGAGTTCAGATACCGCTCAGACAAAACTATTGCCAATGGCGACGGCCTCTGCTTTATAAGCGGCAACAAGATGGTGGCAGGAGAGAGAGTTAGCAGTTGCAATGGTAATCTTGTGAGGCTCAACACAAAAGAGTGTCACTTTAAGGTTGGCTCAAAAATCTACCGCAATTTTAGCGCAACCTTTGAGAAAGAGCTTAAAAGAGTTAAGCCGAGAGAGATTGATATTCAGGTGAGTGTTAAAGCCGCAGCCGATGCTATTGCAATAGAGGCAGATTTAACTCCGCTGAAAAGTGGCGGCCTCTTTGCCAAAACCGCCACAGCAAAATTCTCCTATTCTATTGGAAACGAAGGGAGGGCCAACAATGCAGAAAAAGCTATTCAACTTATATCCAACCAGATAAGCAAAAGAGCTCTCCATTTTAATTTCTCCGTAACAGAGGTTTGCTCAAAGGGTTATTTCTACAAAACAGCAGAGCTTAACAGTGTGCGCCAGAGATTGGCAATAGATTTGCAAAAGGCCGTTGCAGAGGAGATTGAGGCTCTACGGCAGAGAGCAGGGCAAATAGCAAAAAAGGCAAGAGAGGAGGCTTCCGTTCAAAAACTTTGCACAGGAGAGGGAAGCTACCTTCTCAACAGCTCAAACCATCTCTCCGAACAGCTCTACAAAGAGCTTGGCTACAGCAAAATAGAGCCGGCATACGAACTCTCAAAACCCCGCACAGCAGAACTGATGCGGAGCAAATACTGCATAAAATATCAGCTCGGCCTCTGCCCCAAAAGAGCTACCGAGCAGGCAAAGCAGACTTCCGGCAGCCTCACTATCAAGGAGGCAGCAAAAGAGGCAAAAAGACTCTTTCTTATCAACGGCAAAAACACCCTTGAATTACTCTTTGATTGCCAAAAGTGCCAAATGGTGGTAAAAAGTGTTAAGTGATATTTCAAAACAGATTAGTAAATTTGTAGGTTAGTTTTATTGTTTAGATATGGTTTTCTCTGAGATAATAGGGCAGAAGGAGCTTGTAAAGAGCTTAAAGGAGCTGGTTGATAATAACCGTGTTCCGCACGCTCTTTTGTTCTCAGAAGAGCCTGGTTACGGGGCGCTTAGCCTTGTTTTGGCCCTTACCCAATATCTCTTTTGCAAAACCCGCAGGGCCCTTGCAAGCGGAGACGATACTTGGGTTATAAAGGGGCTTTTTGGCGATGAGCCTACCTCGTTGCCAAAGGGAGACGGCTGCCAGGTCTGCTCATCCTGCATAAAAATAAGAAATCTCACTCACCCCGATTTTCACTTTCTATTTCCCATAAATACCACCCAACTTGTAGAGAAGGGAAAGAAAGTGGCAATAGATCAATACTATGAGATTTTCCGCTCTCTTGTAAACAGCAATGTTTACTTTAAGGAGCAGGAGCTTTATAATGCTATGGAGCTGGAAAACAAGATGGGGTTGATTGGTGTAAATGAGGCCGCTTGGCTTATAAACAAGCTCAGCTTTACTCCATACGAGGGGGGCAACAAGGTGGTGCTTGTTATGTTTCCGGAGAGAATGAATGCAGAGGCGGCAAACAAACTGCTAAAAAGCATAGAGGAGCCAACCTCCAACACCTACTTCTTTATGGTTACCCACAATCAGAACGCCATACTGAAGACTATTCGCTCGCGCTGCAGATTGATAGAAGTTCCGCCTATTGAGAAAGAGGAGCTCCAAAATGCCATTATCCAAAAATATAAGATAGAGCCTCAAGAGGCTTTGGAGTGGGCTCGCTGCTCACAGGGGAGTATGGGCAAAGCTATTGAACTTATAGACCAGAGTGAGGAAGAAAAGGCAAATTTTGAGGAGTTTACTCAGCTCTTTAAGATAGCAGCACAGGGAGATTTGGTACAGATGATTGCCCTCTCGCAAGAGCTTGCCAAGCTAAGCAAGGAGAGGCAAAAGCAGTTCTGCAAAAACAGCCTCAAACTACTAAGGCAACTCTATCTGTATAAGTTGGGCAGCGGAGATTTGGCCTACTCCAACCCTGGCCAGGTGGAGGAGATAGAGCAGATTTCCAAAGGTTTGCCTATAGATTTTTTTGAAAAGGGCTACTCAATTTTTAACAAAACAATAGAGCACATACAGCAGAATGTAAATGCCAAAATGAACTTCTGCAATATGTGTAATTCACTATATATAAACTTAGTATAATGGAAGCAAAAGATATCAGATACGATTGCCAGAGGGGCTGCCAGGTAAGCTGCTCACAAGAGGGAGAGATAGATTGCAGGTATAATACCAGATGCTGCAAAAGGGGAGTTTTTGATTGGCTTAAAGGGCTCACAGATCAAGAGATGGAGAATCTTTTTGAGGTAAGATTCAAAAATACTCGTAAGGGGGTGTATATCAACGATTCGCAGCAGGCTCTCCACGTTGGAGATATTGTTGTTACAGAGGCCCAGAATGGTTACGATGTTGGGATTGTTACTCTATCGGGAGCGGTGGTTGCCCATCAGCTCAAACGCAACAACATAGATTTCAGAGCCTTTGAGTTCAAGAAAATCTATCGCAAGGCAAAACCTGCCGATATTCAGAAATGGCAGGAGGCCATAGCAAGAGAGCATCAAACAATGATTCGCTCCAGAGTTATAGCAGCCAACCTTGGGCTTGAAATGAAGATTGGAGATGTTGAGTTTCAGGGAGATGGCACAAAGGCTATCTTCTACTACATTGCAGATGGCAGAGTTGATTTCCGCCAGCTTATCAAGGACTTTGCGGAGGAGTTCCGTATTAGGGTGGAAATGAAGCAGATAGGAGCAAGGCAGGAGGCCGGCCTTATTGGCGGAGTGGGAGTTTGCGGACAGGCATTGTGCTGCTCGCGCTATATGAACAACTTCCAATCTATAAGCACATCGGCAGCCAGATGCCAAGACCTTTCGCTTAATCCTCAGAAACTTGCAGGGCAGTGCGGCAAGCTCAAATGCTGCATAAACTATGAGGCTGCAGTATATTTAGATGCCAAAGAGAAGATGCCGCGCCTTAGCGAGCCTCTCCATTTGGAAGATGGTGATATTAAGCCCATTAAACAAGATGCCTTAAAGGGGATTATGTGGTTCAGCTACATAGACAGAAACTCCAACGATGCCTATCCGCTTGCTGTTGACAAGGTTTTGGAAATTATGCAACAAAACCGAGAGGGCAAGCTCGGAGCTTCGCTATCCGATTCTCCTAAGGAGAAGATTATTGACTTTAAGAGCGCGGCAGGAGAGGACAGCATCACAAGGTTTGATGATATGCGCAAAAAGAAGAAGGGGAAGCAGATGCGCCCAAGACAACCCAAGAGAGATAGGCCACAAAGGGAGAGGGATAAAAGCGAGCAGCAATAGATGAGCAGCATTGGCAAATTAGAGAAGTTCCGCCAGAACAGCACTTTCAAATGCCTTTTGCAGCCCAAGATGGAGGAGCTGTTCCAAAAGGATTACCACCTTAAAGGGAGGTGGCATAAGGAGTTGTTTGGCAACAGCAACCCAATAACTCTTGAACTTGGTTGCGGCAAGGGAGAATATACCACAGCTCTTGCCAAGTTGCATCCCGACAGAAATTTCATAGGCATAGATATAAAGGGTGCCAGGCTCTGGAAAGGTGCCAAGATGGTTGAGGAGGAGGGTATTGCAAATGTGCGCTTTATAAGAACGAGCATAGATTTTATAGAGAGCCTTTTTGCCTGCGGCGAGATAGAGCAGATTTGGATAACCTTTGCAGATCCACAGTTGCGCTCTCCACGCAAAAGGCTCACAGGCAGTATGTTTCTGAATCGCTACAAGAAGTTTCTGAACCATAGCGGAGTTATACACCTAAAGACAGACAGCCGCTTTCTGCACCAATATACATACGCATTGGCACAAGCCAACAATCTTGATATAATTTGCAGAAGCACAGATATTTACAATAGCACCTCCAAAGAGGATTTGCCACAAGAGCTAACCGCTGTGCAGACCTTTTACGAACGCTATTTCTTAAAGATGGGGCTTCCAATAACCTATCTCTCATTCAAGCTCACAGACAAAGAGGGCAATGCCCCCGCCACAGAATTTATTGAACCTGAATGGGATAAAGATTTTTGGCTGCAAGAGGAACAAGAAGGCCGCACCAGCGGCCACATCAGATAAGGCCTCCACACGCCTGTTTATACATTGCGCTTGCCAACATACTCGGCAAACCCAACAAGATAGTTTTTAGCATCTGACGAAGGAAGAGGAGCAAGAGCCTCAGCTGCTTCAATGCAGTATTTTTCAAGCCTTTGCTGGGCATACTCTATCCCCTTGTTGGAGAGAACAAACTCAAATATCTCCGCTATCACTCTCTCTGTTTTGCCACCTCCTGCACTATCCGCCCCATTGGGAAGCTCCTCTATCTCTCTTATCTTCTCTCTTATACTCTCCTCATCTTTAGGAGAATTAGCCATTGCCCCCAAAAGAGGAAGGGTTATTTTTCTCTCTTTAAGATCGCTCCCAAAGTCCTTGCCCGTATTCATATTTGAGGAGTAGTCCAATATATCATCTCTTATCTGAAAGGCCATTCCGAGCTTTATGGAGTAATCTGCAGCGGCCTTGCAAAAGAGCTCTTCCGCTCCAACCGAATAGGCACCAGAGAGCATTGCGGCCTTAAACAAAACCGCTGTCTTACAATAGATTATTCTGTTATAATCCTCCTCCGTAGTATTTGCGGAATATGCCTTATCCATCTGCAAAAGCTCCCCTTGGCTTATATCCAATATGGTTTTTGTGAAGAGGGAGAGTGTTGGTTTTTCGCAGTTTTCTATGATAAGCCCAAGGGCGCGGCTCAGCCAAAAATCGCCGGTAAGAACCGCAGCCGCAGGAGAGAACTTCGCCCCCACGGTAGGAGAAAATCTGCGCATAGTTGCATTGTCTGCAACATCGTCGTGCATAAGTGTTGCGGTGTGTAGCATTTCGGTAGCGGCTGCACAACAATAACTTATGTTGTTTAGCGTACCGCAAGCCATACCCATAAACAACGAGAGGATAGGACGTAACTCCTTCCCCTCGTTGGATAGCACATAGCGGTTGATTCTGTTTAGGTAGGGCTCTTCAGACTCTATCGCCTTACAAAGAGCATCGCGATAGTTTTTATATGCACTACCGAGAATCTTTTTTGCTACTCCCGCATCTAAATTCATAATCAGAAGAATAGAGCCAAAGAGAACTCAAATCCTTTAGCCTTTGATGCCTGCCACTCTTTGTATGAGAGCTTGGATGTAGCCTCTTTTCCATCACCAATCTTGGAGATATCCCAGTTGTAGCGAATATTGAACTGGAGTTTCCAAACATCCACACCGGCACCTAAACCGATTCCGCCGGAGAGTCTGTTTATATCATTCCACTTAACATCCGCACTCTTGCCAAGAGCATAGTTGAGATATGGCACAACTTGCACAAATGGCCTTGCTACCACTAAATTAACTCCATATTGCAAACTAACAGGCAGTTGCAGATAGCTAAGCGAATACTTTCCACCTTCCGCTCCTATAGGAGTTTTGTCACATACCTCCAGATTTGCACTCCTTGAAACATATAGCAACTCAGGTTGAATAGCAGCATTCCAAAGTTTCAGCTTATATGCAACACCGGCCTGGAAACCCACATTGTTCTTTACATTAAAACTCTTTACCTCGGAGAAGTTGGATAAGTAAACACCACCCTTAACTCCAAACTGCGCATTGGCACTCTTTGGGGCAAAAATAAACAGCGTAGCAACGGCCACAGCCACGCACCCCTTCAAAAAAAGTTTCATAGTCTTTGTTTTATAGTTTAACATTTATTCAAAAATAGAAATTAGAGCAGAGCCTTCAGCTTCTCCTCAATTGCAGCCTTTGAGTTGGCTCCAACCATCTTATCCTTAATCTCTCCATCCTTAAAGAAAAGAAGAGTTGGGATATTTCTAATTCCATAGTTTACAGGAACTTGGCTTGCCTCATCAACATTACATTTTGCAACAACAGCCTTGCCCTCATACTCCTTGGCAAGCTGCTCAACATACGGAGCCACCATACGGCAAGGGCCGCACCAGGTTGCCCAAAAGTCCACCAAAACAGGGAGTTTGCTCTTTAGAACAACCTCCTCAAAGTTTGAATCAACAACATTTATCTCCATAACAAAAAAGTTTTGTGTTATTTATTCTGCTAAAATAATATTTTTTCTCCAATTAGCCAACTTCATCCATCTGAGCCCATTTTTAACTATCTTTGTGGTTATGTAGCGGATTATTCAAAAATTAAATATCTAAAGAGCTATGTATAAAGATTTTCAATCTTATCTAAAAAATGAGTTGGGCGCAATAAAGAAAGCCGGACTCTACAAAGAGGAGCGAGTTATAACATCGCCTCAAAGAGCAGATATAACCGTTAAGGGCGGAAAACAAGTTCTCAACTTCTGCGCCAACAACTATCTTGGCCTCTCCGATAACCCTCGTCTTATAAAGGCAGCTAAAAAAGCCTTGGATACAAGAGGTTACGGAATGTCTTCGGTACGCTTTATCTGCGGAACAGGCGATTTGCAGAAAGAGTTGGAGCAAAAAATATCTGAGTTTTTCGGCACAGAGGATACTATTCTCTACACCTCTTGCTTTGATGCCAACGGCGGAGTTTTTGAGCCGCTGTTTAACGAGCAGGATGCCATTATATCAGACTCGCTAAACCACGCTTCTATTATAGATGGCGTAAGGCTCTGTAAAGCTGTGCGTTACAGATATGCTAATGCCGATATGAAGGAGTTGGAGAAGTGTCTGAAAGAGGCTCAGAAGCAGCGTTACAGAATAATTGTAACAGATGGTGTGTTCTCTATGGACGGCAACGTTGCTCCTGTAGATCAGATTTACAAACTCGCCCAAAAATACAACGCAATGGTAATGGTAGATGAATCTCACTCTGCCGGAGTTGTAGGAAAGACCGGGCGTGGTACTACAGAGCTTTACAAGCTCAAGGGTAAGATTGAAATACTCACAGGAACGCTCGGCAAATCGTTTGGCGGTGCTGTAGGTGGCTTTACCACAGGTAAAAAGGAGATTATTGCAATGCTCAGGCAGAGGTCAAGACCATATCTGTTCTCTAACTCCATACCTCCAATGGTTGCAGCTGCCGGAATTGAGATGTTCAATATGATGAGCAAGACAAACAAGCTGCAAGACAAACTGCACGAGAACACAGCATACTTTATAGATAAGATGAAAAAGGCCGGCTTTGATATCAAGCCTACCCAGAGTGCGATATGTGCAGTAATGCTCTACGATGCAAAACTCTCTCAACAGATGGCCGCAAAGCTGTTAGATGAGGGAATATATGTTGTAGGATTCTACTATCCGGTTGTGCCTAAAGACCTTGCAAGAATAAGAGTACAGGTTTCTGCCGGCCACACCAAAAAACAGCTCGACAAAGCCGTTGCCGCTTTCACAAAAATAGGCAAAGAGCTCAAAGTGCTGAAGTAATAACATCTGTCATTCTGAGCGTTAGCGAAGAATCTATAAGAGGAATGTACTTCTTGAGATTATCCATTCATAGACTCTTCACTTCGTTCAGAGTGACAGAAAACTTCACAGTGACAGAGGATTTCAGAGTAGCAGAGATCTTCAGAATAACAGGGAGAGCCTTGCTTAAAGGTGCGGAGGAGGGGGGGATTGGTTTTGGCAAGCTGTGGGATAGAGAAAGGGGAAGCCAAAATACATTTTGGTCTTCCCCTTTGCTTAAATAGCTCTCTGAAAAGAGACTATTGCCTATTTTTCAAGGCACTATTATCTATAATCACAACACAACTATCCGGTATGGTAAGTTTAGTATTTACCCTAACGCCCTTGCCACGGTTTTTCAAAGAGGCAAACATCGGGTTTATGGTAATTAGGGAATCCTTAATGGTAATCACCTGCTCAGAACTCTCAATACCCTCATCTACAATAGCATTTCCGCCCTTCTTCTTATATCTGAGAACAGGGGTTACCTCAACCGTAACAGAGGCTCTCAAAGAGGTATCTCTAACTATCTTGTCATCATCTGTAACCATTCTTGACTCCATATATCCGAGTCTGAAATCGGGATAACGTGCAAACACTCTGTTTCTTCTCTTTTCTCCTGATACATAGCGAACTACACTATGATTGTAATGCTCTCCGTCTGAAAGAGCCACAACATCATTCTCTCCACTATCAGCAACCACATCTTTGGCATTGCCTCCAACATAATCTTCTGCATTTGCCTCTATCTCATCATAATCGTCTGAATAGTAATCAAATACGCTGTAATTGTAGGAGTAATTTATTACGCTGTTGAGCTCTCTCCACTCTGCAGTTTCTCCGTTAAAGGTTGCAGGCAGGGCGGCAAAATTCACATAAAGAGTATCGTAATGTTTGTTGAGCTCCTTCTCTATCTTAGATTTTCTCTTGGTATTATACTCCACATTGCCAATAACTGCAGAAGAGATTATTACAAAGCAAATTAGAGCAGCTATCCAGAGGAAAAAGTTTACAAGCCCATAAACTCTCTTCATTCTTGGCAGATTGAAAATCCATCTGATTCCGCAAACAAGTATTGCAAGAGTAGGCAAGAACCACAGCAGCAAAAAGCTGAGCCTATAGAGCCATTGTATTGGTTGTGAAGCGTTTGCCAGGTAGAAACTCTGCAAATAATCTATATACTCTCCGCTCCAGAGTTCGCTCTGATAGATTGCAATTCCACCCACAATCAACCCTATGGCTATCATCACAAATACAACCCCAAAGAAAAGTTTGATAAGTCTTCCAAACCAACGTCCTCTCACCGGCTCCGGATTGTTATATTCATCCTCTACTCCTTTAAGGCCTGGATTTTCTCCCTTCATCGCACATCTTTGAGTAAATGTTCTTGCAGAAGGCATTACTATCCAGAGTATTATGTAGAACACAAAAATTATGGAACTCATATTGCTGAAAATCCTAAATGTTCCGTGTCCCCCCAACCAGTGATATCCCCAAATACCTATGGCAGGCAAGAAGAAGAGCAGAGCAGTTACAAACCTTAGAATGGTGGCATCTATCTTAAAGTAGTGTGAAAGGCCACTCAATACTCCGCCCAATATTCTGTTATGCGGATCTCTGTACATTTTCTTGCGCACCGGCTCAGAAGCACTCTGCCCGTATGTTTTTGAGCCGCTCTGCTCATTAGACGCTGAACCTCTCTCCTGCTCTGTATAATCATCTGAAAATGAAAAACTATCGTCATCTATTTCAGACGGATTACCCATAATGGAGATTACCTTTTCCACCCTTGGAAGAGTAACTACATCTTCTTTGGTGTGGCTATCTAAAAGCAGCTCTGCAATCCTTGTCTCAATATCGCCCAATATCTCACTCCCCTCTTTTCTTTTGCTGTAATAAGCCGATAGTTCAGAAAGATAAGTATTCAATTTTGCGTATGCCTCTTTGTTAACAGAAAAGGAGACTCCGCCTATGCTAACTCTGTAAATCTCTTCCATAACTTTTACCTGTTTTCTAATCCGGTTTTAATATAATCTACGGTCTTAACCACCTCGCTCCAAGCCTCATCCATAACCTCCAAAGCCTTATGCCCCTTCTCTGTAAGCGAGTAATACTTTCTTGGCGGTCCGCTCGGACTCTCCTCCCATCTGTATGAGAGCAGCCCCTGATTTTTCTGACGTGCCAAAAGCGGATAGAGAGTACCCTCAACCACTATCATCTTGGCCGCTTTAAGTTCTGAAATCAAAGGAGATACGTATGAGTCCCCCTTTCTTAGAATACTGAGTATACAATACTCCAATACCCCCTTTCTCATCTGAGCCTTAATGTTTTCCGCATTAAGCTCAAGCTCTTTGTTATATTCCTGATTTTCCATATCTCTTTTATCTATAACCATTTATAAAAATCTACTTATTTCCGTTAGCGGTATGTAAATTTGAATTTTGCAAGATTCTCCGCAGTGGCCGGCCAGCCCCTCATCTCACACTTTTGGAGTGGAGTTACTGCCAAAGGAGCCACAATCCAAAAGATTATGTAAATAAGCAGACCGCTTGCTCCTGCAATAAATAGCACCACAAAAATCAGCTTTATTATTGTAGAATCTATACCGAAATAGTGGCCAAGGCCGGAGCAAACTCCTCCTATACTCTTGTTATCTGAATCGCGATAGAGTTTTTTTAAGGCAACGCTTGCCTGTTGGCCCTGAGCGAATGATGCGGTGGAGCTGCCGGAAGCATTGTTAGATGCAGATGAGTTCTGCTGCCTTTTGGTATATGGCTGCCCATCCGGCATACCGAGTTGGGCGGTAATCTCATCTACCATATTTACATCTACCACATTTTTGATTGGCCCTACCTTTGTAGATAGTATCTCAGCTATCCTCTCTTCAATATCACTCATAGTGTCATCTGATTGGATGCCCAAAGAGGATTTTGTTCTGAAATCCTCCAAGTAATCTTTAAGCAACTGATAAGCCTCATTCTCTATTGTGAAACTTTTGTTGCCAATTGAGACTGTAATAACCTGTTTCATTTTTATTATTTTTTTAGTTTTTTTCTTAAAGTTCCTTTTATTGTTCGGTATTTTGCACTGCAAATATATGAAATTATTTTGGTACTTTGTACAACAAGGTAGTATTTTTAAAAAAAACTGGCGGCGTAAAGCACTTAACTCTCACACCGCCAGACCCTAATGTCTATGAAAAATTTTTTACTTTTTTTTGCTCTTTTCTCTTATTTGCCCCTAAAATGAGCTTATCGGCTCTATTTCTTACCTATTCGGCCGGCTGCTCATTGGCCTCTTCTTGGCCTTGCTGCTCGCCACCTACCGGAAAGGCAGGAATATTATTAGTTGGGGCGCTCTTTTGAAGCTCCTTTGAGAGATCAGATTTGGTCTCAACCCTCTTAGAGGAGATTGATGCAGTTGCCGCAATGCTGAAAACAATCACAGCTGCTGCGCACCACCAAGTAATCTTCTCTATAATATTAGCCTCCTGCTTTGGGCTAAAGATATTGGTGCCGCCATAAATGCTAACTCCCCCACCTTTAGGGTTTTGTATCAATACTGCAATGGTGAGTATCACACTTGCAAAAACAATCAAACCTACAAAAAGTCCGTACATATATCAAACTGTTTTTATCTGTTATTCTGTGCTCTTTTTCTTCAAATCTTTCACAAGGGCTGCAAAGTAAGCACTTTTTTGCGGATATAACAAAATTAGTTTAGAGAAAACATCTATCGCCTGCTCAAAAAGCCCCTGTTGGGCATAAATATGGCCCAAAGTCTCTGTATAAAATGCCAAATCGTTAAAGTTCACCTTACCGTCAGGCCCTATGACGGAGGAGTAATCTATTGTGCTGCTCTTTCTAATTTCAGCTCTCTTGTGTTCGCTGTGGCGCGGAGCCAATGTTGAGAGAGAGGTGCTTTTAAGCTGCACCTCCATATCCTCATCGGGAGAGAGAGATTTAAGGTCTTCGCGGCTAAAGAAATCTCCTCCGGCCACAACAACTCTTTCTGCTCCATCTCTCTCTCTTTCAAACTCTTCCCGCTCTTTTTTCAATTTTTCACGCTCTTGTTGCAACCTCTCCCACTCCATTTGCAACTGCTCTTTCTCTTGCTCAAAACTCTCTGTTGCTGCTTCTGCTGTTGCTACCTGAGTTACTGCTTCTGCCTGTGGAGTTGCTGCTGCTACAGGAGCTGCTGCTTCTGCTACAGGAGTTATCTTTTCTGCCTGCGGAGCAACCTCTGTAACCTGCTCTACTACAGTGCTTTTATGTAATCTCTCTTGTACTTTTTTATACAACGCCGCTCTGGATGTAAGAAAGATGGCGTTGGCCGAGAGCTGCGTCTGAAACACCTCATCGCCATACAAGCTGAGCTTTTCCAACAGCACCTGCCGAGCAAAGGAAAACCAGGGGGAGCCGCCTATCAGCCTCTCAAGCTCCACCACATCCATAGCTTGCAAAGAGTTATATGTCAGTTGCCTCTCTATCTCCATTCTGCTACCGTAGCATTGAATATATCCTCTACCAAAGTCTCAACAATCTGCTGGCAAAGAGCATCTTGCACAGCATCTAAAGAGACCGTTGAATCGTAATCCTGATAGGCTGCAAAAGAGCGCCCTTCCGGAAATGCCTCATCGGGATACTTATTGTTCTTATAAAAAATCTTGACCGTTATGGTAAGGCGGTTGCGCGATGCCACCTCATCTGCCGTTACCGCCGTAGGTGTTACCTCGTATGAGACAATATGGCCGGTAACCTCCAAATCGGCATCATTTTCTACCATCTGCAACTTGGTGAGCCTGCGGTACTTATCCTGCAGGGCCTGGGTAAACATATTTGAGAGGGCCGGATTTATCTGCATAGCCCTGTTCTCTATATTCTCCACATATATGCTCTTTATATCGCTTTGGAGAGAGGTGCCGGAAAATGTATATATGCCGCAGCCCCCTACTGTAAGAATTAGCACCACCGCAAAAAGCTGCACCAGCCTTATTGCCATATTTCTCTTATGCTTCATAAACATAATCCTCTGTTACTCACTTCTTTTATTACGCTTTATCTCTATTCCGTAATCTAAAATTTTTCTGTATAGAGTGCGCTCAGATATGCCCAACTCCTGGGCCACAGCCTTTTTATTGCGCGGATATTTCTCCAATGCCGCAATAATGCGCTCTTTGTACATATCTCTTATGGAGAGGGCTTTATCCTCCTCTTCGTGCAGCTCCTCAACCTCGTGCTCCGGATTTACAACTATTACGTTACCCTCTTGGGATGTTGGGGTTACCTGTATATTTTGAGGCTGATATTGAGCCGTTTGCGGCTGAGAAGAAATTGCGGCCAAACTCTTTTTGAGAGCATCTATCTCCTGCTTTAGAGAGTATATCAACTTATAAATCATCTCCTTTTCTACCGCAAAGGTGGTATCTGAGGAGAGAGGCGCTCCTGTTAGCGCAGGCAGAGTGGAATACTCTTGTGGCGGCAGATAGGATTTGAGAACTTCCAAATCTATAGTCCGATTGCTCTCCAACACAGATATCTGCTCCACTATATTCCTGAGCTGGCGGATGTTGCCGGGCCAATTGTATGATTGCAGAAGGTGAAGCGCATCGCGAGTAAGAGAGATTGGCGGCATTCCATAATTGTCTGCACAATCTACTGCAAACTTTCTAAAGAGCATATTTATATCTCCTCTGCGCTCCCTAAGCGGCGGCAACTCAATTGGTATCTGATTCAGCCTATAGTATAAATCCTCTCTGAAACGCTTTTGCTTAATTGCATCCAACAGGTTTACATTGGTTGCAGCAATTACTCTTACATTGGTTTTCTGCACATTAGAGGAGCCTACCTTATAGAACTCTCCACTCTCAAGCACCCTCAGAAGCCGCTTTTGAGACTCGGAGGAGAGCTCACCCACTTCATCTAAAAAAATGGTACCTCCATCCGCCACCTCAAAATAGCCCTTACGAGTCTCATTCGCTCCTGTAAATGAGCCTTTTATATGGCCGAACAGTTCAGATTCCATTGTCCCCTCCGGTATTGCTCCGCAGTTTACAGCTATATATTTATTGTGCTTGCGGGCACTGCTACTGTGTATGATTTGTGGAATAGACTCTTTACCTACGCCGCTCTCACCGCTCACCAACACAGAAAGGTCTGTTTTGGCAACCCGTTCTGCCACCTCCAAAGCCTTGTTGAACTTAGGATCATCTCCTATCAGGCCATATTTGCTTTTAAGGTTCTGTAATTCCATTTTAACAGCTTTGTAACAACAAGTGCAAACTTACACAAAAAATTTGTTATTTTGTGGTTGATATTATTCATCGCGATGGAAAAAGAGAGGGTTCTAAAGAGTACATTGGCCATAATCCCAGCCAGATACGCCTCTACCAGATTCCCCGGCAAGCCTCTTGTGGCAGTAAAGGGAGTTCCAATGGTGGTAAGGGTACTCACTCAGGCAGGTAAGGTTTTTGATAATGTATGTGTGGCCACAGACGATATTCGCATATACGAGACCGTTGTTAGGGCCGGTGGGAAGGCTGTTATGACCTCGCCCAACCATAAAAGCGGCACAGATAGATGTTTGGAGGCTTTGCAGAAGTTCTCTGCACAGAGTGGCAAGAATTTTGAATATGTAGTTAATGTGCAGGGAGATGAGCCTTTCATAGAGAAGGCTCAACTGCTTGCGCTCGCCCATTGTTTTGAGGATGAGGAGGTTGAGATAGCTACCATTGCAAAGCCCACCACAAGCGAGGAGGATATAAACAATCCCAACAGACCTAAAGTGGTGGTAGATAACAAGATGAATGCCCTCTACTTTAGCCGTAGCCCTATCCCTTACAACAGAGCGGAGGAGAGAGATGCTCCCTATTTGCTACACGTAGGGCTATATGGCTACAAGGCAAAGAGTTTGGAGAGAATCTGCTCGCTCAGCGAGGGGGAGCTGGAGAGGTTGGAGAAATTAGAGCAGCTGCGCTGGCTCCAAAACGGAATTAAAATAAGGGTGGCACTCTGCAACTGCAACTCCTACGGAATAGATACTCCGGAGGATTTGCAAAGGATTGAACAAATGGATTTTAATATAGATTAAATTTACTTATATGAAGAGATTTTTGAAGTTGGCTGCTGTTGTGGCTGTGGCCTTTTCGGTATCGTTCTGCGCAAGTGTTGAGCAGATGGCAAAGATGGCCGCATTGGTTAAAACAGAGAGTAACCCTCAAGTTCTTGAGTGTGTAGCAAATCAAATTCCGGCATCATACACCGTAAAGTTTCCGGAGAAGTATTTTAACCAAAAGGCAATTCTCAAGGTTACTCCGGTTTTGGTTTATAACGGAGGCGAGATGGCCGGACCGGATTTCTGGATGCAGGGAGAAAAGATTAGAGACAACTACCACGTAATTGCTTACAACAGAGCAAGCAGTATGACAAGAGATCTTATTTTCCCTTACAAAGAGGGTGTTGAAAAGGCTAAACTTGAGCTTAGAGCCACCGTATATAACGCTGCCAAAACAAAGAGTTTCGCCTATCCGATACCTTTCAAGGTTGCCGAGGGAACAAACTGCACCTATATGCTTGCCAAAACAAGCGGAGAGCTCTTTCAGGAGGAGCACGGATATCAGAAGGAGCTTACAGAAGAGGTTGAAACACAAATTCTTTACGATGTAAACAAGGCAGATGTGAAGGCTGCAAGGCTCAATTCCAAAGAGATAAAGGAGTTTGAAACGTTCCTGAAGAATGCCAAGAAAGATTCCAAGAGAACAGTTAAGAGCAGCAAGATTGTTGGCTATGCCTCACCGGAGGGGCCTGAGGATAACAAC
>CADBUS010000127.1 GCA_902797895.1 uncultured Bacteroidia bacterium
ATCTCCGTACTGTCTTGCAAATTAACATAATATGGCTCAGGAACTTCTATTCCGTTGGTGCCGTAGGTGTAGTTGATAAAGGCAAACTTCATTCCTTTAAGCTCCACCATCAGCACACTTTTTTGCTCCGCTTCTTCCCTGTTTTCATAAACCCCTAAAGTGGCTACTCCAAGCTCGTTGTATCTATCTATGGTGCTGCGCAGCCCTTTGGCAAACTTATCTACAATGTGGTTGTTGGCCATAAGAAAGAGGTCTATTCCGCTCTGCTTGGCGGCAGCGGCAATTTCCGGCGGAGCGGAGAAAAGCGGATAGCCGCTGTATGGTTTTATGCCCACCGTAAACTCCATATTTGCGACCATATAGTCTGCCGCCTTGAAATCTTTCTCCATAAAGCGGAAGGCGTTGTCATAGTTATAAGAGTTGCCTCCGCCGGCTGCCAAAGCGGCATTTATCTGCATTTGGTGCTGCATAATATCTCCTATGAATGAGATAGTTACCGTATCTGCTGCCACGCTTTGGGCTGCAGTAAGGCTATCTTGCAGGGAGTTGTGGATTTGTGCAGAGGGAGTTTTTGTCCCCCCCTTGCATCCGTAGGGAGAGAGTGCTACGGCAAAGAGTGCAGCCGTCAGCAGTAAAATTTTTATTGAAAGCCCCTCTTGGGGACTTGTTGGGTAAAATAATCTGTTCACGCTTCAAAGATAGGTTTTTTTGTTTAGGAGAGCACTTTTTCATAACTTTGCGCTCTATGGAAAATAAGAATAGGGCAAACGTCAAAGAGGGCTCAAAATATGCTTTGAGGGGGGCTATTCTACTCCTTTTGGCACTTTCTACCGCTTTTGCCGGTTGCGATTGGGTGAGGGGGAGGCTCGGTATGCCAACCTCTGCCGATATTCAGAAAAAACGTGAGCAGATTGCGGCGCTGCAGCAGATGGAGAAGGCCAAGGCCGATTCTCTTGCTGCGTTGCAAGATACAACGGTTGCCGGTGGGCAGGGCGCTACAGAGGGGGCCAAAGCCAAAGCCGCACAGCAGCCGCAACAGGGCACAACAGCCCAAGTAGCCGCACCGCAGAAAGTAACAGCTCAAGCCGCTGTGGCGCAGAGTGCTGTAGCTCAGACAGCCGCAGATGGCAGCTACTATATTGTAATAGGGGCCTTTGAAACAGAGAGCTTTGTGCAAAAATGTATAGAAAAATATAAGGGTACGATAGATAAACCTATTGTAACAATGCCTAACGGAGCGGGGCTCACAATGGTGGCCTTTGGCGGCTATCAGAGCAACGCGGAGGCGGTTGCAGCGCTCAAGGGTGCAGGGGGCTCTATATCAGAGGCGTGGATATACAAGAAGCGAGGAAGATAGGAGAGCTAACTATCGTGATAAAAAAGAGAAATTAAAAAGTTCAGCAATATGAAAAATACAGCTTATACACAAAAACACATTGCATTGGGGGCAAAAATGACCCCGTTTGCAGGTTTTAATATGCCGTTGGAATACACCGGAATAAAGGCAGAGCACCTTGCAGTAAGAGAGAAGGTGGGCGTTTTTGATGTTTCCCATATGGGAGAGTTTTATGTTAAAGGGCCAAACGCTCTCAAATTCATTCAGTATGTAACAAGTAACGATGCTTCTGCTCTCTTCCCTGGCAAAGTTCAATACTCTTGTATGCCGAACGGTAAGGGTGGAATTGTAGATGATTTGTTGGTATATTGCATTAATCCTGAGTGGTATATGTTGGTACCTAATGCCGCCAACATAGAGAAAGATTATGCTCACCTTTGCAAATATACAGAGAAATTCGGCCTTGTACCGGGGGAGACTTTCGTGAATGTTTCTGACCAAATCAGCCAGCTTGCAGTTCAGGGTCCTTTGGCAATGAAGGTTATGCAGAAACTCTGCAAGGAGAGTGTTGAGGATATGGAGTACTACACCTTCAAGATTTTGGAGGTTGCCGGAGTTAAGGATGTAATACTTTCAACCACAGGCTATACCGGAGCCGGCGGCTGCGAGGTATATGTTGCAAACAAAGATGCCGAGAAGATTTGGGATGCTGTGTTTGAGGCCGGCAAAGAGGAGGGAATAGTTCCTGCCGGATTGGGTTGCAGAGATACTTTGCGCCTTGAGATGGGATTCTGCCTCTATGGCAACGATATAGATGATTCAACCTCTCCGCTGGAGGCAAATCTTGGTTGGATAACCAAGTTCAACGATGCCAAGGGCGATTTCATAGACAAAGACTATATGCTCAAGCAGAAAGCCGAGGGGCTTAAAAGACGCCTTTGTGGATTTGAGCTTGTGGATAGAGGAGTGGCTCGCCACGGATATGAAATCTGCGCCGCAGATGGCAGAGTGATTGGCCACGTAACAAGCGGAACAATGAGCCCTTGCACAGGCAAGGCTATTGGAATGGGATATGTGGAGGCGCCTCTGTATAAGTTGGATACAGAGTTCTTCATTAAGGTAAGAGACAAACTTCTGAAGGCCGTTGTAGTAAGGCCGCCTTTCTACCAGGCTCCACAGAAATAGCAACAAACCAAAAACCTCTCTTTGATGAAAGGCTTTAGGAGCATACTCTTTTGCATTGCCTGCATACTCTTTGCGGGCAATGCAAATTTTTTGAGCGCCCAGCAGCAGAACTTGCAGGACTCTCTTACCAAAAGTGTAAAAGAGCTTATGAATGAGAGGTTTGAGGGTGGTGCGGCAGGCTCGCTTGGAGAGAAAATAGTGGCAGAGCATCTGTACAACACTCTCAAAGGAGCCGGAGTTGCAATGCTCTCTCCTCTGCAGGGCGACGATTTCGGAATGGCTAATCCTGCTACTCACGATACTCTCTACTCGCGTAATGTGGTGGGGATTATCCCCGGGTATGACTCTCGCCTGAAAGAGGAGTATATTCTGCTTGGCACCCATCTGGATGGCGGCGGAGCAGATAACAATGCAAGCGGAGTTGCAACATTGTTGGAGATTGCAAAGATGGTGGCCAAGAACAATTTTATGTTCCGCCGCTCTGTGATAGTGGCCTTTTTTGGTGCCGGAGAGTTGGCTAATGCAGGGAGCTTCTACTTTGTAAATCGCTCATTTGCAGAGGTTGACAAAATCCGCTTTATGATAGATATAAACTCTGTGGGGCTTAGTGGCTCTGGCAACGAGTTCCAGGCGTTTGTGGGTGTGCCGGATAGGGAGCTTATAGCAAAGATACTTACGGTGGCGGAGCGTCCGCTCTCTATAACTCCTCAAATTGCAGAAAAGGAGCCGTTTGCCTCAGATTACCGCAACTTTCACTCTGCAAAAATTCCTGTAACCCTCTTTACCACAGGCTTTAATGCAAGGAGGGGTACGCGTATGGACAATACAGGCTTGTTAGACTATTTTCAGATGAGCCAGATTGCGGAGTTTATCTACTCCTTTGCAGTTGTGATGGCAAATGAGGAGAATTCCGCCCAAGTTGCAGGTAACTCCTCGGCAGGCTCTTTGGCTGAAAGGGTTTATCTGCAGAATGAGGTGGACAAGAGGGCTCGCTTTTTTAAGAGTGATGAGAGAGGCTTTTTGAAGGATTGGGTATATCAGTATGTAAAATATCCGCAAAATGCTGTGGATAACGGCATTGAGGGCAATGTGGTGGTGGAGTTCATTGTGGGTGCCAACGGAGATATTGGCAATGTAAGGATTGTTGAGGGGTTGGATGAGGAGATAGACAAAGAGGTTATAAGAGTCATAAAGGGCTCTCCAAAGTGGAAACCGGCAGTAAAAGATGGAAATAAGGTGAGCGTAAAAATCTCACTTTCAGTAGAGTTCAAGCTCTCAAAAAAATACAGATTTGGAATAAAGAGATAGCTTTACAGTAGCAAGATGGATTATAATTTTAACTCAATTGAGCAGAAATGGCAGAGGTATTGGGCAGAGAACAAAACCTTCTCTGTTAAGGAAGATGCCTCAAAACCAAAGTATTATGTATTGGATATGTTTCCATATCCTTCTGGTGCGGGGCTGCACGTAGGTCATCCGCTCGGATATATAGCAAGTGATATCTACTCCAGATATAAACGCCTGAAGGGCTTTAATGTGCTACACCCTATGGGGTACGATGCCTTTGGTTTGCCGGCAGAGCAGTATGCAATTCAGACGGGGCAGCATCCTAAAATTACAACGGAGGAGAATATTGCACGCTACCGCCGCCAATTAGACAGAATTGGCTTTTCATTTGATTGGGAGCGTGAGGTTAAGACCTGTGAGCCAAGTTATTACAAATGGACTCAATGGGCTTTCCTAAAAATGTTCGGCAGCTGGTACAACAACACTACCGATATGGCCGAGCCTATTTCTGAGCTGCTGTTGGAGTTTGAGAAAAACGGAAACCTAAAAGTAAATGCCGCCTGTACGGAGACCGCTCCCTTTACTGCCGAGCAGTGGCAGGGCTTTAACGAGCAACAAAAGAGCGCAATACTAATGAATTACCGCCTTGCCTATTTGGGAGAGACCTCTGTGAATTGGTGTCCGGAACTTGGAACGGTGCTTGCCAACGATGAGGTAAAGGAGGGATTCTCTGTGCGCGGAGGCCACCCTGTAGAGCAGAAGAAGATGAAGCAGTGGTTGCTTAGAGTTTCTGCATACGCAGGCCGCTTGTTGGATGATTTGGAGAAGCTCAATTGGAGCGATGCTCTCAAGGAGATGCAGCGCAACTGGATAGGCCGCTCATACGGAGCGCAGATGATATTCAAGGTAGTGAATCCTGAGCCGGCAGATGGCAGCAAGTTCGATAAGGAGTATAACATAGAGATATTTACTACTCG
This sequence comes from uncultured Bacteroidia bacterium, assembly GCA_902797895.1. GTDB lineage: Bacteria > Bacteroidota > Bacteroidia > Bacteroidales > UBA932 > Egerieousia. The sequence goes on from CADBUS010000127.1 coordinate 4,786, forward strand.
TGCCGATACCGTTTTTGGAGTAACCTTTATGGTGCTTGCTCCGGAGAGCGAGTGGGTGGAGAAGCTCACCACAGAGGGGCAACAGGAGGCAGTAAAGGAGTACCTCAACTATGTAAAGAAAAAGACAGAGAGGGAGAGAATTGCACAAACTCACAATGTAACAGGCGTATTTACAGGCTCATACGCCTTAAATCCTTTTACTCAGGAGAGAGTGCCTGTTTGGATTTCTGAGTATGTTCTCTCCGGCTACGGAACAGGAGCCATTATGGCAGTTCCTGCTCACGATAGCAGAGACTATGCCTTTGCCAAAAAGTTCAACCTTGAGATAAGGCCGCTTATTGAGGGGTGTGATGTATCTGAGGAGAGCTTTGATGCCAAGGAGGGTGTTATGATAAACAGCGGATTCCTAACAGGTTACACAGTCAAAGAGGCTATCCCTATGGCTATAGAGGAGGTGGAGAAGAGAGCCATTGGCCACCGCAAGGTAAACTATCGTCTGAGAGATGCTATATTCTCTCGCCAAAGATATTGGGGAGAGCCGTTCCCTATATACTACAAAGATGGAATACCAACTCCATTGGAGCTTACGCAGCTGCCATTGGAACTTCCTGAGATAGAGAGTTATAAGCCAACAGAGCAGGGCGAGCCGCCATTGGCAAGAGCCAAGAACTGGAGTTACAACGGCTACAGCTATGAGACCAGCACAATGCCGGGCTTTGCAGGCAGCAGCGCCTACTATCTCAGGTATATGGATCCTCATAACAACGAGTGCCTTGTGAGCAAGGATGCTAACCACTATTGGCGTAATGTAGATTTGTATGTTGGTGGTACTGAGCACGCTACAGGCCACCTCATCTACTCTCGCTTCTGGAACAAGTTCCTTTTTGACCTTGGCTATGTAGCGGAGAAAGAGCCATTCAAAAAGTTAATCAATCAGGGAATGATACAGGGGCGTTCAAACTTTGTATATAGAGTAAAAAACACAAACACCTTTGTCTCCTGCGGCCTGAAAGAGAAATATGATACTACGGAAATTCACGTAGATGTAAATATGGTTTATAACGATAGGCTTGATATAGAGGCATTTAAGAAATGGAGGCCGGAGTTTGAAAATGCAGAGTTTGTGCTTGAGGATGGAGAGTATATCTGCGGTTGGGCGATAGAGAAGATGAGCAAATCTATGTTCAATGTGGTTAATCCGGATAACATTTGCGAGAGCTATGGTGCAGATACTTTGAGACTTTATGAGATGTTCCTTGGGCCGGTTGAAATGAGCAAACCTTGGGATACCAAGGGAATAGATGGCGTACACCGCTTCTTGAAAAAGTTTTGGAGGCTCTTCTTTGGCGGCGGCGAGGGGACAGGAGAGTTTGCTCTTAGCGAGGATGAGCCAACTGCCGAAGAGTTGAAGATTTTGCATAAACTTATAAATAAGGTAGATACAGATATTGAGAACTTCTCGTTTAATACATCGGTATCTGCATTTATGGTGGCGGTAAATGAACTTGGTGCGCTAAAGTGTAACAAGAGAAGGGTGCTGGAGCCTATAGTAATTCTCCTCTCTCCTTTTGCTCCGCATATTTGCGAGGAGCTGTGGCAGATGATAGGCCACTCTGAGAGCGTGAGCTTTGCTACCTTCCCAATATATCACGAGAAATTTACAGTAGAAGATACGGTTGAGTATCCAGTATCGTTCAACGGCAAGACACGTTTTAAGATAACACTGCCAAAGGATATGGGCAAGGGAGATATGGAGAAGGCGGTGCTTGCCACGCCGGAGGCGGCCAAGTATCTGCAAGGCAACGCAGTAAAGAAGATTGTTATTGTGCCGGGCAGAATAATAAACATTGTAATGTAGGCTATGGCAGAGGAGATTATAGCAAGCGGCAAGCCCAAAAAGAGCTCCATCAAAAAGCTCATATTGGACTACATACTTATGACGGTTGGAGTTTTTATCTATACCGCAAGTTGGCAGGCGTTTGTGGTGCCAACCGGAATCTCCGGCGGCGGTCTTGTGGGATTTTGTACGGTGCTAAACTATGCAACGGGCATACCTATTCCTGTATTTTTTGGAACAATAAATGCCGCCCTACTGATTATAGGCACTATAGTTCTTGGCCGCGGATTTGGCTTTAAGACAATATATTGTATAATTATATCCACCCTCTTTTTTGCTCTTCTGCCAAAAATTGAGTGGATTTACAACATAGGGTTGAATACAATTCCGGCAGGCACTCCAGAGGCTCCGCTCCGCTATCTTGTAAATCCTATTATAGGAGGTATTTTGTGCGCAATGGGAATTGCCCTTATATTCATAAGGCGCGGCAGCACAGGAGGTACGGATATATTGGCCCTTATAATCAACAAGTTTTACGATATATCTCCGGGTAGAGTGTTTCTTATAGCAGACTTTCTGATAGTTGGCTCAATAATACTGCTGCCGGGGAAGAATCTCAGCGATGTAATCTTTGGCTACATCTTTACAATCTCATTCTCCTTTATGGTGGATCTTATTCTGAACGGCTCGCAGCAGAGCGTACAGATTACAATCTTCTCACAAAAGTATAAGGAGGTTGCAGATATGCTTACAAATGAGAAGGGTAGGGGTGTTACCGCTTTGGAGTCTGTGGGATGGTATTCCCAGCAGCAGGGGAGAGTTCTTATTGTTATTGTGCGCAAGCAGCTCTTGGCGGAGATAACGCAATCAATAAAAGAGGTTGATCCAAAAGCCTTTGTATCTGTAGCAAATGTGTATGCGGTGTATGGGCACGGCTTTGCGGAGATTAAGAGCAGGCCAGGCAAACATCTGCATAAGGAAAACAAAATAAAAAAGATAATAAAGTGGCTGGATAGCTGATTATTGTAATTGGCATAAAACAAGTAGGTTATGGCAGGCAAATTTGGCGCAAAGGATCTGCTTTCGCAGATTAAAACTTATCTGATTATTACATTAGGACTCTTTTGCTATGTAACAGGATGGGTAGTCTTTCTTATCCCCAACAACCTTGTGGGAGGCGGAGTTTCCGGTCTGGCATCAATAATACTATATGCTTTTGGGGTGCCGATAAGCATAACCTTTTTTGTAATAAATGTGGTGCTGTTGCTGATTGCACTCAAGGTGTTGGGCAAAGCCTTTGGCGCCAAGACAATCTACGCCATTATTGTGGCTACGCTCTTTTTCCAGTTTATTCCGGAGTTTATTCCAAAGGATTTCATACAGGAGATAGCTATCTCCAACGGTAAACTGCTCTCTGCCATATTCGGTGGAGTGATGTCTGGTTTGGGTATAGGAATCAGCTTTACCCAGGGCGGTAGCACCGGAGGCACAGATATAGTTGCACTTATGGTAGCCAAGTACCACAATATAGCCCCCGGCCGCTTGATACTCTATATGGATTTGGTAATAATAGCCTGTTCGCTGCTGATACCGGCCAAAGATGTGGTTGACGCCTCCGGTGCGGTAATAGGTAAAGAGACTTGGGGTATGCGCCTTGCAACGGTGCTTTACGGCTATATGCTCATAGCCTCTTGCAGCCAGATAATAGATATGGTTATGGCCGGCAACCGCCAATCTGTGCAGGCGTTTATCTTCTCCAAAAACTATGAGAGGATAGCAGATACAATAACCGCTCAGCTTGGAAGAGGGGTTACCGTTCTCAATGGTGAGGGGTGGTTTACAAAGAGCGATGTGAAGATGCTTGTTGTAATTATCCACAAGACGGAGACCAACAAGCTCTACAACATAATAAAAGAGGTGGACTCCTCCGCCTTTATCTCTATGAGCAATGTTACAGGAGTGTGGGGTAGAGGTTTTCAGCAAATAGGCTGATTCCTAATTATTTAGCTCAGCGATATATTTTATCTCTGTTGGAATTTTGCCTCCCGCTTGGTACAATCTTAAGATTGTATCTTCTGCTTATTCTGTAAAAGACAATAATTTGTGGTACACTTTCCTCTTTCTATTCCTTTTGCGGCCTCTCTCGTTTAATTTTGTAAAAACCAAAACAAACGGGCGATGTCTGAGACGGGGCAATTTACCTTGATACTTGTTGTAATTGTGGAAAGCACGCTGATTGCGGCACATATAGTTGGGCTTGCAATCAGGGCTAAAAGGAGCGAAAAGGAGAAGAGACTGAGCACCTCAGCAGGCTCGCCAAAGAGGGTAAGATACAAATCGGCCGAGGAGGATTTTGAGAATGAAGAGGAGCTTAACGAGCCGGAGTCAGACTTTTCTGTTGTTATAGCAGAGAGGGTACTGCGGCTGCTTGAAAAAGATAAAGTGTATCTCAATCCAAGCCTCAAAATACAAGATGTTGTGAGGCTTGTGGGAACTAATAGGAACTACCTGTCGCGAGCGATAAACAGCCAATTCCCCCATAACTTTAACCAGCTTTGCAACTATTTCAGAATAAGAGAGGCCTGCAGGCTCTTTCTCTCAAATCCCAAGATAGACAGAGATGAATGGTACCGCAAAAGCGGCTTTGAATCAGCCTCCTCCTTTTCAAATGCCTTTGTGGGGCATACTAAATATACCCCCTCCAAGTGGCGCAGAGAGGTGTTGCAACGCCTCTCCAACAATGAGAATGTGAGGGTTGAGGAGTATCTGGAGGAGATTAACATAAAGATAAACAGATGTTGAACGGTTAAAAACTATTTGTTATGAAAAACTTTTTACAAAAGGCCATTGCAAATCTGTTTGTGGCCAAGCAATTTGAAGATGTTGAAAAAGCAGGTGATTTTGAGAGCTTTGTGGATGCAGGGGGAACTGAAATTCTGGTATATGCAGAAGAGCCGTTGTTAAGCTGGGAAGAGAAGATGTGCCTGCAACTGCAGGATGCTCCCTGTGAGATAATATATCCGGAGTGCTGCCTCTCAACATCCAAAAGCGGCACACTCAAACAGATAGCCAAGAGGATTATGAGCATTATTGAAGATAACAAGCTCTATTTAGATCCGGCAATTACCCTTACAAAAATAGCCCGTATTGCCGGTAGCAACCGCACATACGTCTCCAATGTATTTGCCTCTGTGAATGGTTATAACTCCTATATGAATAATCTGAAAATAAAGCACTTATACAATCTTTTGATGCAAAAACAGGGAAATTGCAGCTCCCGCTCCTCAACAAAACGCAGAGAGCCTGCGCAGGTTGAAGATTCTGCTTTAGATGTGTTGGAGGAGGAGCAGGCAAGCGAATATGGTGCAGAAGTGCGGATTTTGGCAAGCCAATCCGGCTTTGCCGATTTGCGAACTCTCAAACGCGCACTGCTGCGCTCGGAGAGCCGCTATGCAAAAGCTCTTAGACAAAGAATTTGTTTACCTTAGCAAGTGCCTGAGGCAGAGCAAATACTACAACTCTGTCGTATGGAGCTATCTGTGTGGTATCCTCTGCAATAATGCTCTCCTCGCCTCTTATAACTCCACCTATTATTGCCTCCTTAGGGAATTTAAGCTCCTTTATAGGTGCCTTTGTAATCGCGCTCTCCGGGCTGGCTATAAACTCAAGAACCTCTGCATCTGAGCCATTTAGGCACTTTATGGAGCGTACTTTGTTGCTGAGGGTAAAGCGGAAAATTCTCCCTGCGGTTACAAGTTTCTTGTTTATAACCGCATCTACTCCCATATCCTCCGCAAGTTTTATGTACTCTATATTCTCAACCTCTGCAATAACCTTTGGTACTCCCAAGTTCTTCATTGCCACACAGGAGAGTATGTTGGTCTCGCTGGATGATGTAACAGCCACAAAGGCATCGTAGTTGGCTGCGTCCTCCTCAATAAGCAAATCTGTATTGCGGCCATCTCCATTTATTATAACCACATTTGGGAGAGCCTCTGCAAGATATTCGCACCTCTGCTTTCTCTCCTCCACTATCTTAATGTTGTCTATCTTGCTACTCATCTTTCTTGCAAGCATTTCCCCAATTCTTCCACCTCCTATTATCATAAGATTTTTTACATCTATCTCATACTTGCCGGAGTATTTGAGCAGATCCTCAACTCCCTGTTTTGAGCAGATTGTAAATACAAGATCTGCCTGTATGAACTTGGTATCGTCTGCAGGAATAAGCGTTGTGTTGTTACGCGCTATTGCAACCGTCTTGAAGGTAAAGCCCGGAGTCTCCACGTGCAGCTCCTTAACGGTCTTGTTTACAAGCGGAGAGCCCTCTTCCAAGCGAAAGACCACCATCTGCAGTTTGCCGCGGGCGAACTCCATAAACTCGGAGGTGCCTGTCTCTTTCAGCAGGTCTATGATTTCGTATGCGGCCATCTTCTCCGGATAGAAAAGCAAATCTATACCCAACTCGGTAAAGATGAGCTTATTATCGTGCCCCATATAGTCGTCGTTATTTATACGGGCAGTAACCTTTTTGGCACCCACTTTCTTGGCCAAGATTGCAGCTATAAGGTTGGTGTTCTGGCTCTGGGCCGGACCTACCGCAATAAACAAATCGGCCTTGTCCACATTGGCCTGCTTTAGTACAGATATGGAGGTTGGATCTCCCAGCACCGTAACAACATCTGCCAACTCCGCCAATTTATTCAGCCTCTCCTCATCTTTCTCTATGATTGTAAGGCTGTTGGATTCTCTGCTGAGCATTTTTGCCAAATGGCTGCCAACCTCTCCGGCTCCGGCAATTACTATCTTCATAATACTTTGTTTTTGCCCTTAAGGCACAAAATTACGAAAAATTGTATTTTTGCAAAAACCGGCAGAATAGCCGCCCATCAGCCGTTATGAGGAGTATTCTATTTATAGTCAATCCGATAGCAGGGAGCTCTCCCAAACAGGAGATAGAGGGTATTGCACGTAAAATGATAAACCCCGAGGAACTCCTCTGCCGCTTTGCCTATACGGAGTATGCCGGCCACGCATACACTCTTGCCGCCCAGGCAGTTAAGGAGGAATGCCAGACCGTTGTGGCGGTGGGTGGAGATGGCACCATAAACGAGGTGGCAAGAGCGCTTGTACACTCTCAAACGGAGCTTGGAATAATACCCTGCGGCTCAGGAAACGGCCTCGCAAGGCATCTGATGCTACCAAAGGAAGCTAAGCGAGCTTTGCAGATAATTCTCAACGGTGAGAGCAGCTTGGTAGATTACGGGATTATAAACGGACACCATTTTTTCTGCACCTGTGGTATGGGGTTCGATGCTATTGTAAGTAAGAAATTTGCACAAGCCGGCCGGCGCGGTTTCCTTACCTACATAGATAGTGTTGTAAAAGAGTTTAAGAGCTATGTTCCAGAGAATTACAGAATTGAGGCAGATGGTGTAGAAGTTATCAATGAAAAAGCATTTCTGCTCTCCTTTGCAAATGCCTCACAATATGGCAATAACGCCTATATTGCTCCTCACGCTCTAATTAGCGATGGCCTTTTGGATATGATTCTTATGGAGCCGTTTGACTTTATAGAGGCATCTCAAATCAGTTTGGAGCTATTCAACAAAACCCTAAATAAACATACCAAAATAAAGAGTCTGCAGGGTAAAGAGTTTGCCGTCTATCGCGAGAAAGAGGGACTTATTCATATAGACGGAGATGCCTTGCAAACCTCTGCAAGAGTGGATATTAAGATAGTGCCAAAGGGGCTTAGGGTAATAATAAACCCATCTGCAGACCGGAGCCATCGCCATCCCAACTTTCTCCAACACGCCACCAGCAACCTCTTTCGCTCCTTCAACACCCTCCGCTCCCGCCTCCACAAAAAGTAGGAGCAATGGGTATGATTTTTAACTTGAGCACCCGTCCTCAATTACGAAAGTATTATATTGTTGAACAACCTCGCGTTCTGAGTCAACCTGAATCCGAAAATGACAAAGTGTAAACCCATCTTTACACTTTTTGTAAAGGTCTTTACAGTCTTTACATTTTTGGTTATTCGTTATATGCTTGTATGTCAGTATGTTGAATAATATGGCATACTATTAGATTGGTGATTTGTAAAATAGAGAATTGTGTAAACTCAAAACAATGATACAAGTAACCAATCTTTCCAAGATCTTCCGGACAGAAGAGATCAAGACTACGGCTCAGGCCCAGAGAACAATTGACTTGTTCGGTGGTCAGATAGTAAGTAATGTCAAGAACGAGCTTTAATGAGATCATACTTAAAATTCCTATCCCGTAACAAGCTGTACACCGCCATCGAAGCGGTGGGGCTCGCCGTGAGCCTGGCCTTTG